>JBIIOE010000179.1:0-4845 GCA_044337105.1 Bdellovibrionota bacterium
TGGCGAGTCGCCTAACTTGAAGGATTCTGAGTCACGCAAGACGCTCACGAGGCGCCTACTAACTCAGCCATGGAGCAGTATCGGAGCACCAGAGGCGGTATATTCTTGTAGTTCGCCCCATGGGGATCGAAGCTCCATCGTAGCGCCCGACTCAAGCTGGTGTATGGGGTTTCACATGGTACATGTACATCCGCTTGTCGGTCCCGTGGCTCCAGTAACTTTGGGCGCACTCCTGCCCACGGGTTACAACATGTACGATTCAACCGATCTCTTGAGAGCTATCGCTACTGAAGGATTTGCGAAAGTCAGATCGAATGCAGTCGATGAGGTAGAAGCTCGGATTTCGAGTCATATGGAAGCGATCAAAGATCGCTCGAATGCGATAGCTTCGGCACGTTCCCTTCTCGAGCAAGGGAGCTACGGAGATGTCCTCGCCACCCTCGAAGCTGGGTTTGCCTCTGCCAGTTTCTACTATCAGCAAGCACACAATTGCCTATCGGCTGGCAGTGCGCACATCCAGGTAGCATTCCAGATCGACAAACACGAAGTGACTCTCTCCTGGAGTCGCGACTTGGTGGAACAGGAGAGGGGGGTGCTCCAGGCGCTGCAGGAGGCTAGGAGTGCAGAGGACCTGATTGGTGCCCTCTATTATTCATTTGAAGCGAGGGGGTCTTTGGAGGAGAGCGCGCACGACATTCGCGTTCGCAGGAAGTACTATACCCAACGTGGAAGTAGCTTGCGCGGTGCTTCGGTCGGCATAATTCACAACTCATTAGGCTCTTTGTATGCCATTTCGGATGTGGATAGTGGGCTGACTAACCTGCGCTACGAAGGGCCGGGCGAGCGTCGTGTGGCGAGTATAGGCGGTGCTGTGTGGCTCGATGGGGACCGATTGTCGAGTTCCGAAATAATCGTCACATGCGATCCAGCCATGCGAGAGATTCCTCAAGTTCTTGAGCGCATGATGATTTGCGATCAGCATTCCGGTGTCAGACGTTTTGCCGTTAGTCGTAACAGTTTGTTGTCGTGGCTTATGACTCACCAGCATGCAGCTCTCGCAACGGCTCTTGGCCACGATTTCTCAGCTAGCATACGTATGGTGGCAGGGAAGTCGTACACCTTTGTGGAGTGGCCGGATATCGGTACGCTGCAACCGTCAAGTGTTAAACGTATTGCAGCGCTCGTAGGGAGAGGCGGTGTCGGATCGGATGGGATTGGCGAACTGCTGGCGGATCTCGACCGTTTTTATCGTACTGCTCCCGACTACGAGAACATGAATCCGCTGCATGTGAATATGCCGCTCGTCTGCTATGAGTCGGCGGCTTTAATGGAACGCTACCTCGCCGTAGCGAACGCCATTTTATCTCGAAGCGATGAGCTGCCGACTGAGATCTCTTCACTGCTGAAGTTGAGTGAAGATCGAGGAGGGTCCTACGAAGCGGTAAGCAGAGCGATTTGCTTTCTCGAAAGAGCACTCAAGGTCTTGTCTCTGTCGGCCGACGACAGCAGTCTATCGGTGACTATGCTGCGGAGAATTCTTAATTGCGAGGCGCTCACTTCAGCTTTGAAGCGGAAGATAGTTAAATCGGGCGTGAGAATTCGCCCTTTTGAGCTCGATAGCACCTCCCCAAATGGCGGGATATCTGCATCGTGGGAACTGGACATCGAGGATTTCTTAGTTTCGGAGTATGTGAGTCGCCTGCAATCAGAGCTGGAAGATAGGGGGCTATCTTTTTCTCCTCTGGGGATCGTGGCTTCCGAGGGGATGAATCACGACTCTGCTAATACCTCAGTTAGGTCGACGATCATCTCTGATGTGCGGCCCGACGGAGCTCGAGGCGTCAGCGTCATGGTTCATATGGATGCCTTTTTACTGGCTTCGGACGAGGAGAGATCTGATGCTCTTATAGCTGCGTTGCAAGAGTACGAACAGAGACGAGAGCGGGAGCGGAGCGATCCTACTGGCACTGGCGGGTCATATAGCCTGAGGGGAATCCTGCACAGCAAAAGTCGCCGGCTTTCCGAGGCTTTCCCGGATTTAGACCGGGCAGAGAAAGCCAGGCAACTCATGCAATATGCCTTTGAGCAGTACGGCTATGTGGATCTCAAAGCGATACTAGATGTGCATGATGCCTCACCCGATACCGTCGATCTCGGGTGGTATGTGACTGTCGCCCGAGAGGTTGCAGGTAGGATGGTCTTCAACATTCCATCGCTCGCTGCCCAGCCACAAGTTCGTTGCGAGGATAGTGATGTGCTTCGGTCTTCGTATATCTCAATGCGGGATGCGCTGTTTGCACATATTGAAGACAAGGACTTCGCCGAGCAAATGCTTGAACTCGTAAAAGCCCTTTATCAGAGAGATAAGATTGTGCGGTTTTGGGATCTAGCGATGGGGCCTGAGGGTCGTCCGGAAGCAGTCGAAAAATTTAATCAAACGCTCTTGGAGTCACTTCGAGACTTGAGCGGCAACGTGGAGGCTAACGAATCTTGGTTTGAGTTCTCGGGGACGGGTGCTACCATCCATGGAGGCAGTAAAAAATGCTCAGTATAAATTTGCATCCCCTGATCTGGCTCGGGCTCTCTGCGCTCTTTTTTGCCGTAGGGGAGTATCTCTCTTAAAGTTATGTGATCTCCCCACGTCCTGCCGTCTTGGTCTTATTGGTGGGGATGTACGCATGCGGGGCACTGGTATGGATTCCAGCATTGAAACAGCGCCCGAACCTTGCGGTTACCGGCACGTTGTGGTCAGTCATGACATTGCTGATGACTGTAGGGATAGGAGTCTTTGTTTTCGGCGAATCTTTTGGTCTCTACAAGGCCATCGGGATAGTACTCGCAGTTGGGGCTGTGATTCTGCTCTCCTTGTGAGGTTGAGCTGCTGTTGACGCTTTGGTCGGACGGCCTATACTTAGGGAAGCGAGTCAAAACCCCTCCCTGCTACGAAAGCGGATCTTGGGTTGCTCTCCGACTTTCGCGATGTGGAAAAATCCTCAGTGTATCGCAGAGGATACACCTGCGGTTTTTCCCCATCACGAAAATCGAATATCAACCCAACCTCCACTTTCTCGCGACGGGTAGGTTTTGCCTCGTTTCCCTAGAGGTTGCTCCAGGGTAGAGTTTGATCCTTTTCTCAGATGTGCAAGAGCCGCTAACGTAGATGAAAGATCTCCTCCTAATCGATGATGATGCTGAGATGCTTCAAAGCCTCGCGAGAGCTTTGTCTCCGCTGATTGCGCCCCTCACGTTGTGTGGTGCAGGTCGCGCGGATGCGGCGATACAAGCGTTGCGCGTTGAACAGCCAAAGGTGGTGGTACTTGATCTCTGTCTCGATGAGCGTGTGGGAGTCGAAAGTGGCTTTTCGCTTCTAGAGGAAATAGTAACGCAGTCGCCGACGACACGGGTCATTATTTTGACCGGCCACGGGTCGCTTGCTCACGGAGTGCGGGCTCTTACGAAGGGGGCTGCTAGTTTCCTGGAGAAGCCGGTTGATCCGGCACACTTAGCAGCTTTAGTGAGTGATGCCGCACGACAAGCTGAATTGCGACGAGAGTACGAACGACTGTGTCGACAAAATGCGGAGTCTCCTCTCGCACAGCTCGTTGGAACGAGCGATGAGGTGGCCCGCCTACGGGAGCGTATCGATTTCGCAGCTACTACCAATCAGCCTGTGCTGATCCTCGGTGAAACGGGAACGGGAAAGGGTTTGTGCGCGCGACTTCTGCATGAAGTTAGTGCGAGGGCACGAGGGAAGTTTGTCCACTACCAACCCAATTTCGGTGGAGGCGACCTTGTTCAGAGTGAGTTATTCGGGCATCTGAGGGGGGCTTTCACGGGTGCTGAGGGGGTGCGTAAGGGGCTAGCGCTCGAAGCACATGGGGGAACGCTCTTCATTGATGAACTGGACGAGGTGCCGGCTGAGACACAGGTGAAGCTTCTCGATCTGATCCAAGAGCGCAGGGTGCGAGCGCTTGGTGCTGACACTTTTCAGTCGCTAGATTGTCGCTTCATCGCAGCAACTAATCGACCTATTGCGATAGCGCTCGAAGAGGGCAAGATCCGCCGAGATCTGTATCACCGTATCGCCCATTGTGTTCTCGAGCTTCCACCTTTGCGAGCTCGCCTTGGAGATATTCCCCTTCTCTGTGAGCGGGTTTTATCCGACCTGCAGGCACGAGAGTCCATCAATGTATTCGACATAGAGAAGGGTGCGATGGAGCTTCTTCAACGGCAGCACTGGGCGGGAAATATCCGAGAGCTGCAGGCTGTCGTGACAAATGCTGCCTATCAGGCTCGCTACAAGGGACGGTCAGTCATTGAGTCCGGTGATGTCAGAGGCATACAAGGTGTTGGAGAGTCAGGGATGGGCTCTGAGTATACCTGTGGAAGTTTTCACGAGGCCGTTCTCGAATTCAAATTGAAATTGGTTCGCGAGGCGCTTTCACGTTCGGGGGGTAATCAGCTCAAAGCGGCAGCGGAGCTGGGGCTCGATCGGAAGACGTTGCGGCGTTTGGCACAGAACGAGGAATGACTAGGGAGGCTATAGCAATTTGCAAAAAGATTGAGACAGGCTACGCGACTAGGTTGTAGCTCCTTAGTCCCTTTCTTGAAAGGCCTTTGGTCTTAAATTTACTGGGGCAAATTGCTATTTGTTGCCTGGTGCTGCTCCGCAGCACACCTATAGTGAATTTCAACAAGATTGTCTCAATCTTTTTGAAATTGTGCGAGTGGCATGTTTACGCAGTTCCTGGTGTAAGTCCAGGAGCAGCGCCTTAACGGGAGGAAGCGAACACCTATGAGGCAAGGGCCTACTCGCGAGAGATGGTCGATTGGAAGCCTATGGTG
>JBIIOE010000092.1:0-15375 GCA_044337105.1 Bdellovibrionota bacterium
AGATCAATTGCATTTTTGAAAGCAGTTGATTGCTGTTTCGCGGAAAGGATAGCGGTCGCCAGAGAGCCTCTGGGTTAGTGTCAAAATGACTCGGGGATGGTCAAAATGCGTAATGTTGGGTTGGGGGGAGGGGGGTCAAGTGCTCCAACAGAGATGAGTAGGGTGAGCTAAGCAGCAAAAAGTAGCCGTCCATATACACGGCCCCCATCCCGTTACCGAGGTAGCGGAGTTTAGAAGTCATCAGGTGCCGGCTCAATCGAGTCGTACGAGGGGATTTCATCGCTAGCCTCTTGAGCATCGATGAGCTTTGGAATTGGAGGCGGGGCCTGAAAGTCCGTGGTCCCCTGGGACTTCATGATGTAGGAATTCTTGCTGACAGTCGCTCTCTGGTTCTTTAGTGGGAGGAGGGGAGAGTTTAGCGCGCTCAGCACGGCGCCTACAGGAGTACCTTCCAAACTATCTGGTCAGAGATTAGCAATTCCCAGCTTGGAGGTGCTCAAGCGCCGAATGTGGAGGTTGGCTCGTATCGGGGTGGCTTGGGCCTGACCCCTGCGAACTCGTTTCCGGAATTGCCTAATACATATAGCGTTCTCCAAAAGCCTTGCCAGTTTTACTGGCACGGACGTTTGCACATCGCTATAGCTCACTTCAACCTTCCCCACAGCTCTTCAAATAACGCCGAAAACGAGAGGTACAGGTTGCGGTGTGTGATCTTGATGGCTGCTAATGACTCAAGCGAGTAATCGAGGAATACCAAGGTATCTTTCACAATAATCAGGTCGGTAATGTACTGCGTGCCACGCGGCAGTACCCTCACTGAGTGATTCGGATTCTTGATCCTCTGAAGATACCAATCACACATCGGCCCCTCGACTGCTATCTCACGTATCGAAGGCTTAGACTTCGCTGTGCGTGCGAGAAAGTCGATTAGTATCGGTTTCGTCTGGTTCGTAATCGCGTACTGCGGATTGAACACCCCGACGTAATCTCCCGCTAATAGACTTTCGTACATCTCTCTATACAAACCGCGCTCGCTCTCGAGTGACTCGACACTGAATCCCCCCAAATTAACCGCAGGGGCAGGGGCTAAGGCCTTAAGCGAATCCTCCAGCCGAGTGACTACCCCTTCAAGAGCCGTCAAGCGCGCTCGCGCTCTCGCCCGAATCATTTCAGGCAGAGACTCCCTCGATACGCTCGTAAAAATCGTAATACCACTGATCGTTTTCTTGCTGACGAAACCTGCGTCCACCAAGTTCTGCAAGGTCAGGTATGCAGTGGGTCGCTTCAACCGAGTTGCTAACGAGATCGCGCGCGCAGGTGCCGCGCCGTGATGGAGTAAGAACGAAAGTATTCTCTCCTCGTGCTTTGTGAAGCCACATTCAGATAGCTCGGTAATCATAGTTGTCAGCGTATGATGACACTGTAGTTCTATGCAACTACCTAAGATTTCGATGTATATTGGCGCTCTTTAATCATCAAGATTTTTTACCTCTGACACTCAGTCATACTGGCTGAGACGGAGGAACGTATGTCATCAACACTGAAACAACTCATTATCTCTCTACTGGTAAGTACGCCGGTACTGGCTGAGCCATTCACCATAGGCGTATCGGCGCCGTTGACGGGCGAGTTAGCTGAGTACGGCGAGGCCGTGCGTAACGGCTTCATGCTGAGCAACTCAGACAGACCCGATTCGCCGGTTCGATTTGTGTTTGAGGATAACAAGTATTCCGCAAAGGAGGCCCTCTCGGCGTACCGCTCGCTTGTGACGGTGAAGGGCGTGGATCTCCTCTTTTCGTGGGGCGAGACTCCTCTGCACGCTATTGCTCCTCTAGTGCAGCGTGCGGGGACCCCAACCGTTGCTATGTCAGTTGACGCGATGCCTGCGCAAGGAAGAAGCTCGATCCTTATCGCAGTCAACGCACCACGTCAGTTCGCGGAGACTGTAATAACCGATCTCCGCGCGCGCGAGCTGAGAAAGGTATGCTTTGTGGTAACTGAGGATCCGTTCCTTTTTGCCCTGATAGATCAATTCAAGCTCGCTATCGAGGGCGATGAGTCAGTAAGCGTGGTAGCAACGGTGCAACCCGACGAACGTGACTTTCGGTCTCTCGTGACGAAGCTCAAAGGAAGTTCGAAATGTGATGCCCTTGGAGTATACCTCTTGTCGGGGCAGGTTGGAGCATTTTACCGCGAGCTATCGAAGCAGAATCTCGTAATCCACACCTTCGGCACTGATGTTTTCGAAAGCCGTGCGGAGATTGAAGCTGCTGGCAGCGCGATGCAGGGAGCCGTCTATCCAAACCTCCACGTTCCGAGCGAATTCAGGAGTCGTTATCAAACCACCTTCGCCAAGGACTCACAGATCTCGTATGCTTACAACGCCTATGCTCTGGGAGCATGGTTTCACTTGCTGTTCGCTCGCGCCCCGCGCCTGTCGAAAGCCGAGATACTAGCTCTTCTACAAAGCGGCCCAACACCGCACCCTATCACGCGCACTCAGAGTGAGCTTCGTGTGGTGCACTTTTCATTTCCTCTGACTTTACGACGGGTGACGAAGGAGGGCTTTGAGGATGTCGAAGGATTTGATAGTGCAACGGCTCGTGCGAGGATGAAGTAGCCGTGAGCATGTGGTCTGAATCCGATCGCGACAGTAAACTCGACCGAAGAGTCATGAATACCTCACCGACTCGTACTCCGAATTTCCTCAGCACTGCGTGATCGAGCACCGTCTCATCTACGCATAGGAGGAGGCGGTCGTCAGCTAAAAAGTTCGGGAGTAGGATTCAGATCGACACCGAACATAGTGCTCAACTTTAGTCGCAATGTTCCTCACCGCGTATAGGGCCCTCATATGGGAAGGTCGAAGATCTCCTGGTTATCGTTGTACTTGGACTCCTGAGAAAGCGCGCAGCTCTTCGATCGTCAAAGTAAACCAGCCTCCAATAGGCTCCTGGCGAACTCCCGATGCTTCCGCAACCGGTTGATTTAGCGATGTCTTTTTGCGTTCGGAAGCCATTTCTCATAGTGCCCCGTAGCTGTTGCATATTCCGCCCCTGAAGGCTCGGTAGGGGTTTAGAGGCCTCTATATGTTGAAATCAACGAAATACCGAGCGGAGCTTCGTTGAAATTGACAGCGATTTGGCAGGACCTTCAGTTGTCCGTACAACTCTCGCATAGCGAAGATCGTAGCTGGCGATCGAGCCAACGCTTGAGCTCAGCTCAAGCGTTGCAGGTATCAGCACACGTTGACTACGGAGGGAGAAGGCCTATGAGGACCCTGAAACTTTACTTCGAAGCTGGACAGCTCATTGAGGTTTACTTCAAAGAGGGCGCCGCGAGTGATGAGCGTTGTAGCATCCGAGGAAAAACCGGAGGCGCATTCCGCCAGGCCGGGTCGTTTCAGTGGACATCCGCAGTTCGTGCGCTCTCCCTCCTGGCGGTAAAAGCCGTGGCAACTCCTCAGGATGCGATGATTCAGGGGGAGGCAGCATCGCTTGCGGTAAGCTTGGACTATGCCATCTCAAAGCAACCGGAATGGCTCACAGACCTCTTTGGATGCGACCATGCGGGGATAAGTTATGCTCGACGCCTCGTTCTTAGAACCAATCCTGAGCGCAAGCGCCCCGGCCCAGTGGTGTTGGCGTTGAATTCAGTGTACCTGCCGGCTTCCTCGATTGAGGTGTACATCAATCGATCGCCTGCGTCGCAGCAGGATCTCGAGGACCTACAAGATCTCCTCTCTACAGGAAAAGAGGTGGCTCCGAGCATCTATGCACCAGCTGTAGAAGATCAGCGGCTGGCCAGCTAGCTAAAAACCGAAAGGATCATGTTCTCTCTCTCGGAGGCTAATTTTACAAAGAGAGCAGCGAGGACAGAGAGCGGGAAGGAAATAGGCGTTTGATGCCGTCTCTCGGAGCTTCGGCGAGTTTCATGTAGGTGATACTTGGGCTTGGTGAATTGGTAAAAGTTAGTCGACTGCCTTTTGAGCCTGCATCCTTGCCCCTCGACCTTTCGCGTGGCCTCGCGACGAGGATATTTTTGTTACGCGCTCTAAGTTCAACGACGAGGTAACCGATGACCCGTTGGGTAAGACGGTCTTTTTCCCCCTCTCCGTTCTCGCTGCTCTCTTTGTTAAAATACATATACATCTTATCGGCAATCTGCCGCATAAGGTGCCTAAGACACGCACCCGGGGCTATTGTAGAGAGAACAAGTGGCTCGTTTCGATGCTCGCTCGCGCTCGCACAAAACAGCCAAGCGATCGCCGAGCGATCATGATCTACCTCTATCGCGGGTTACGGCTTTTGATTTGAAACTGGCGGCTCAACACACTCGGCAGAAAGCGAGCCCCGGTGCTACTTATCCGAAAACGTGAAGCTCGAAGATCGCTCCGGGATAAATGTAGGCAATCCGTGTTCCTCAAACCGAATAACCAACGGCGGGTATTTTTTCTCTGGTGCGAAAATCGGCTGATAGCGTGAGTAGCTCTCGATTCGGATCGGAGGAGTCACATTGAACCGAGAGTAGGGAAACTCGCGCAAATAGCGCGACAGTCCCTTCAAGGCCACAGGCTCTCTCGCCGCAACCCGACGATTGTACATCCGCCACTGCTCATTCGAGGGCTCCTCCTCAACCGACATCAGCGTAGCTGCAGCCGGGACCTCTTTATTGCTGAAGATAGAGCGAAGTAGGTCTATGCGACGTCCTTGCGAATCCGTGGCCTCCATGATGAGGGAAAGAGAGATAGGGGGATTGGAGCGATTGCCGCAGGTCGCAAACATGCACCAACCTTGATAGGTGTTGAGACTGGTCAGTATGTACTGCAGCGGCTTGAATGGTCGATGAGCAAACCATTGTGACAGGGGCTCGTTTTCCCGTATCAGCTGACTGAGGGAAGCCAGACCGAAAACTGCTACCAACGCTGCCTTGGCTAATGAAGAAGAGAGCCGCAGCCAAGTGGCGGGCGTATCGAGCGGTCGCTCTGGCGCGATGCCTCTTCTTCGTTTGACACCTGGCAAGACGAATTGCACCAACCGGTTTGCGATATCGCCAGGAAGCATGAGAATCAGGAACGAGATCATTGCGCCGGAGAAGATTACGAGTTTCATGCTCAATGCGATTGCAATGTGCAAGCACACGAGTGAAACCACAGCGACGATCCTGCAGCCACGCGAGAAGGCGGGAGACAAAAGCAAAAAAGGGCCGGCTGCTTCGATTGCCAGGGTCAGAATCGTCACAGCGGATAACATCCCCGCAGGCGCCCACTGACTCAAGTACGTGCCGAGAGCGGTCGCGATTGAAGGATCTTGCAGAACAAGCGCAACAAAACGCCCACTGGTCCAGTCCTCACTGAACTTGTGCAGCACGTTTAAAAAATAGATCGCCGATAGCTGCAGGGGTAAAAGAAGCGCAAGAATCGAAGTGCATCTTTCGGGAGTGAGCTCCTGTTTAGTCCTCGAAAGCGTCACCGCGTCGATGGAGAATCTTCTTCCCAGTGGAAGGAGTAGGGTCCAGGTCAGTAGAAGGCGTATGACCATGTGACCACTGTTGTTGAGCATCGGTACAACGTTGTGGATGCTGATGACGCACAACCACGCCAGTGGCTGAGACACTCGCGTGTAGTATCCGGAAGTGAATGCGACGTAGGTCAAAAATGAGAAAGCCATGAAAAGCCATGTTGACCAGTCGTGCGAACTCCAGCGCAGTAGTGTGAAGGGAACGAGAGCATTGCTGCCGAGACCTTCGTTCAGTGGAGAAAGGAGTCCCGAGGCGGAAAAGAATAGATCGAATGACTGAATCCAAAGAACGAGATCGTAGATTAAGAGTAGCCCTAGAGAGATTCTAAACAATCCCAAGGTACGGTAGTCGAGGGTCAGATATGTTTCTCTTAAGTGGTTTCGTAGCTCGGAGATCCAAGCGCCCGGGGCACTCGAAAACTGCCTGAGGCGATAGATAATGGTGGCTGCAACTACTGCGAGAAGGAGAATTCCCCATACATATAGCCAAAAGGTAGCTCCTGCTCCCTTGCGAAGCTCTGAGGGGGAAAGTCTCGGTTCACCAGGTAGTGTGCGTAGTTCCGAATGCGAAGCATCTGTCCTGTCGCAATAAAGTGCTATCTCACTTGCTGATACGAAGCGATCCCCTCTATCGGCCGAAAGTCTGATAAACCTCGTCGCCGAGCCGTTCATTCTGCTCTCACGCGTCTGGAGACCGGGTCTCGCAATAGTCGGAGTTTTCCACAGCGTCGAAAATTTCGCACCATCGAGAGAAGCCTCGATGTGAAACGAATCGTTGTTGTCGCCCTGGAGGGTCGCCCATGTAATGTCTCTAGGGCTACCTAAATCGAATACGATGAAGCTTCGGCGTGATTGAAAGATCGCGGCACGCGAGGAGTCCCAACTGCTGCCTTCGTCCGTCAGAATCCCGTCGTTGAGGTGCTGTGGTTCGTAGACATCGGCCGCCCCTACTGTTAGAGCGCTGTTTAGAAGGTTGCCGGGCGGACAGGCGGACTGTGCGTAGAGTGCTGCTGGATGCCATGCATGGAGGAATGCACATGTCGCGATAAGAAGGTTGCAAGTGGAAAGCAAGACATTGTGCGCCATCTCAGTAACAGGATAGCGCAAGCATACTCTCCCTGCATCCCCGAACCTCAAAGGAAGGACTAGAGGTCGGGCAGACTAATGTCCACGCGCGATCAATTATGCTCTCTCGCCCCGCCGCGGCGACCTGTTTCTCGATGTCGCTTCAACTACGATCGAGGGAACGCCTCCGGTGCGCCGAAGGACTCCTCTCGTGAGTCGTAGGCGCGGCTCCGACTGTCTATGTAGCTGCTGAAAAAGCGCTCCAGCTCTGGATGATTGCACTCGAATCCTATGGCGCGTGCCTGCTCAAGTGCTTCATCTCCTGACAGTCCCGACTCTATCGCTTGGTGCATCATAGTAAGCGCTCCTGCCCGTGTTTTTTTATGACAGTGCACGAACACTGGCTCTTGAATCCGTGTCAGCTCAGCTCGGAATTTATCGACGAGCTCAGGCGTCATGTTCTCCTTGCTTACGGGTATGTGCCTGTACTCCATGCCCAAGGCTTTTACGAGCTCCCCTTCTTTCATCGGCGAGAGCGGTTGATCTTCCTCATCGTCGAGGCGAAGGTTCACGATACTTCGCACCCCTTGTGCCGCGAGATCTCTCAGGTGCTGCTCTGTAGGCTGAGCTCCCGCACTCAACATCTCCGTTATCTGAATTCTTTCTAGCATCCTCTGTTCCTCCAAGTATGGTGAATGTCGTGCCCCATCAGGATAGGCTTCTTGACCGTAGTCGCGCTGAATCGTCGTGCCTGACTTCATTGATTGCTCGCAGTAGATTGAGACTACCTGTATACACCGCAGGCGCGTGGAGTCGTGCGGCCTTGATCATTATCTGCGTAGCTGGGTGAAGCGGATGACTCTGTGTTCTCGACAGGGTGCTAGCTATGCCTCGTTCGCTAAGCCGCTAGGTTCGTCGGTCTACGAATATTTCGCTTAATTAACACGGAGGGGCGGAAAACGCGGAGAACACGGAAGAATGACGCTACCGATAAGCGTATTGCTGCCGCTCATCTATTAGAAAGCAAGTTGGGCTACTCTTAAACTTCAAGGTTCCGCACGAAAAGAATGGGGCCGCGCGAGTTGCTACCGGCAGCGCCTTCTGCGCCCCTGCGTTAATTAACCAAAAAGCTAGGCTGCTGATCAACGTTGGCTAAAGCGGACAACGCTTGCTTGATCAGCGACAGCCCCGTCGATGCATGAGTATCCAACACAAGCATGTGGGGATGAAACCGGGGAGGACGCAGAGGTGCACAGAGGGGGCAGCCTGGCGAGTCAACTGATTGATTGCTGTTCTCTGTCGTATTTCCTATATGGCTACTGAATGGCTTCTTGAACTGCAGCCTCTGTGCTCCTCAACCTACGACCTAGCTACAGAGGGGGCTTCTTCCGAACTTAGTAGTAGGCGTAAGAGTCCGCACTTGTACGAATCAGGTAGCAGAGCACTAGGACCCGTTTCGCAATAGTTGTGGTTTTTGGTACTCATGTCACGCGGAAACAAGGCAAAACCCCTCCACTTTTTCGCGACGGGTAGGTTCTGCCTCGATTCCCTAGAGGAAGTTAATTGTACATAAGCGGTGAACATTATGCAGGCGCTCTCCTTACCGAAGGCATTGATACTCGACCTTGATGGGACCCTCCTTGATACGGAGGGACTAGCGCTGGACGCGTGGACCGCCGCTGCGGAGACCCTTGCGCTGCCGCTCCGAGAGGAGTTCCTTATCTCGATAATTGGGCTTGGCTCTGATGATATCAAGAATCGACTTCTCGAAGAGTTGTCGGATGAGGGGGTCGTTTCCCGTTTGCGCACAGAGTCATGGACTGCGTACGAAGACCTTCTTCGCGGGGGTATTCAGGTTAAGAAAGGAGCCTTTGAGCTACTGCAAGACGCCCAAAGACTCCAGATACCTTGCGCGGTTGCAACATCTTCCTCTTCTCAGAGCGCACATCAAAAGTTGACTGCTACAAATCTCGTGGATTTTTTTCAGGTGCTATCGACAAGGGATAAGGCGTCCAAAGGTAAGCCTCATCCGGAGATATTTCTAAGAGCAGCAGAACAACTATCCGTTCCACCGAGAGAATGCTGGGCAGCGGAGGATTCACTCGTTGGAGTAGAGTCTGCGTCGAGCGCAGAAATGACGACCTGGATGGTCGTCGACATGGTGCAGCCAACAGAGAAGGCGAGATCGCTTGCCTGGAAAGTAGTGGACTCCCTTTTGCATGTTCGGGATGGAGTTCGTGAGCTCCTTGAGAGGGGGGCTTCGTAGATTCTCTTCATTCACGGCGCTCACATCCCAGAAGCTTGTAGAGCTTTAGTGTTAACTCGTTGTGGCTGACTTGCGGAGCAGCGCCTCTGCCTAAGCCACCACTCCACACCACAAGCCGCATTGTGGTACCTGGAGCCTCTGAATGCGGCCTACGCCCTTTCTTTGTCTCCACCCATTTTCGACATGACCACGCGCGGACACTCAAATGCTCAGCTCTTAGAGGACAAGCACCTAAGCCACTTCCTTGCGATCGATTACACTGACAGCAGTCTCCTACCGATGAATTGGAAAAGGGAATCGGTCTCCAAGTGGACGGACACGTCTACGCGGCTCGCAGCTCGTTAAAAAACTGGGCATAGGGCAACACGTCATAGCCTTCAACTTTGCGAGCGCGATAGCCGGTACAAACACAGATACATCTCGCTTTGGGAGCTACTTTTAGAAGTGCTTCAAAGCCAGATGCAAAATCTTTTGGGAGTGGAAGTGTGCCGAAGGCAAGGATGTCATTGAGAGTGTACTTTGATGATAGCTCTAGTAGCGTTAGAGGGTACAAGTTGTATGCCCATGCGCGACCAGCTAGCAGACTGGCTTTTTTCCCGTGTTGAAAATCGAAGAGCAACCCAAGATCTGCTTTCGCAACAGGGAGGGGTTTTGCCTCGCTTCCCTAAGCATGCCTTGAATATCCATGGTATTGTCAAAGCATGGTTGGGTTTTGCGGGCCAGTGGGCTTTACAGGAAGATGGGGAGATTAACAGGCTAAGGTACATCTGCTGCTGTACTCGCCACCGCCTCGTAGAGAAGGACAACCTGTTATCTCCTGCTCGCCCGGAGATGGATGAAAGAAGTTTAAAAAACACCTCTACAGCTCGTGCACGATGATGTCCTGTATGCCACGAATAGGTTTGCCCAGGTCTACCTCTACGTAGCTCCGGTTGGTCACAAGGACCTCGTCGACTCCTCCTGTGTCGGAATCGACCCAACAGTTGGAGGCAACGGTTGAATTAATAGTCAAAAGAGAGCTACCAGCAAACCAGACGTTGCTATTGTGAACGGCCGCTTGAGCCGGGGGGTGCTTTTGATGGCCCCGGATCATTACGCGAGCTCCAAGCACGCTCAGGTATTGCTCTAAGGCATTCGAGTTATAATAAAGGCCGAGCGGGAGTGGTTGCTTATCTTTGTCAAATCGCCGAGACAAATTTGGCTCCGTATTTTGTGCGTTTGCTTTCCAGTCACTCCACGTGATGTCGTCAATGGTCGCTTCGTGGAGAATTTCGAGCGCCTCTCTTTCCTCTTCCGTGAGTTGTTCCGTGTCGAATGGAATGTTTGTCAACCAGCGAATACCCTGCTCGAAGGTCGGTCGTGGCCACTCGTCAGGATTTCTAAGAAAGCCAAAAGCGCCCACGTTAGTGGGGCCGCCGTGACACAAGACAAGACCGCTCTCGGTAACGATCGTTTTCGGCGAATATGAGAAGAGTCTGTTGAATTCTATCCACAGGGCAAGACGATGTGGGGTGGCTGCTGGCGAAAACTCCTCGATGAACGTGGATTCGAACCATTCAACAGCCGCACTTTGCAGATTTGGCGGGACTGCGCCTGGCACAGAATATGACGACCGATGCTCCACCACCTCCTTGAAAAACCCTCCGCAGCGTGAATTTAGCTGCACATCGGCGCATCTCTCGTGGTTTCCGGTCAGGAGCTGAATATTGTCTCCAAACCCCCGATTGAATTTAAGGTCAAGTAAGAATTCCAAAGCTTCGCTCGCGCGGTCATTGCCCCTATCAATGGCGTCGCCCAGCGAGATAACAAACACCTGCTCATCGTTCTTGTTCCGACTAAGTCTCTCGAGGATTCGCTCCTTTTTGAATAACTGCTCTACGAGCTCGACGTCTCCCTCCCAATCGCTAATAATATATGCCTTTGCGCCCTGCATCATGGGCATGTAGACAACGTCACCGAATTGCTCTGTCTTCGCTACATCGATGATCGGTTGAGTCTCGTTGAAGGAGAAGGGAATAGGTCGTGCTTGATAGGTATTGATGAGCTCCTCGGTGCAGCCTTGAATGAAGGAGAGCGCTTGCCCACAGTTGCGTGAGGACGCGAGCGCCCACAGGCTGGAAAAGCTCAGGGAATTACTCTGCAAGGAGAGATCTGCGAGCGCTGAGTCTCGTTGCGTATCACTCTCAACTGCATCTACCGAGCTCGGCGGTGCGCCAAGAGGCTTATTTGCAGAGCCGGTAATTTCCTTTTGCTCATTGGGCGGCATCTTTTGGTTGTACCATGCGCGGGTCGCTTTCCAATTAAATAAGAAGCGCAGTCGTAGAGATGGCGTGCTAAGGGGTTGAAAGGATTGACTCGTCCGCTGCGGGCTCATGGCCCTCTGCGCGACAAAGTGAGATCTCCGCAGCCTGTTAAGGAAATCCGTTGTCTCTTCTCCGAGTCTTGCTGTGGAACGGACGCAACTTATCTCGCCGAGTAGCGATATGAGGGTATGAGTACTAGTCACACCCCACGCCAAGGAGAGCCTGCTGCACATGATGCACAGCTCATTCAGGGAGCTCTCTTTTCGGCCAAAGATCTCGCGTTTTGTTCGACTTCCGAGGCGCGCAGCCTAGTCAGTTTCGACCAGGCTGTCCGTCTCAGGATACTACCTGTTGCTGTTATGCGCTCCTCGAGCTCGCCAGCGCGCGTCGTCAAGCTCCACTGTGCGGCAGCTGATAATTCACCCGAAACACTCCGAACGGTGCGTTTTGCGTTGGGGCTGGAGATATCGCTCGAGCAGGTGCCGGAGGCCTTGCTGGAAGAGGCCACGATACGCGCCTACCTGGGCTCCGAGTCGCGACTCACCGACCGACTATCGAAGCTCGTGAATACAGCTAATCGAACAGCTCCGCCGCACGTGTCTTCTTCCATTCCACACGCGACCGGCGATGCTGCGCAATTCGTCGCAGAACTAATCGAATTCGGTTTTGCCAGGGGCGCGTCCGATCTTCATCTCTCTCCGTCGCCGCTGGGGGGATTTGTCAAAATCCGCATAGATGGACAACTCCTGTCACACACCGAGACTCCGTATCCACTACATGTGCATGAGGCCATGATGACTCGCCTCAAGGTGCTGGCAGGGCTCGATATCTCGTGTAAAAAGCTGCCCCAGGACGGTGCTTTTGCTTTCACGCTTGGACACACGGAGCGTAGTATCCGGGTGAGCACGCTTCCTACTCTACATGGCGAGAGCGCCGTTTTGAGGTTCATGTACTCGAGGGCGATACCGAGTATTAGCGCGCTAGGCCTGGAGCCGACCCTCGCAGGTGTATTGAGAGACACGACTACCCGCACTAACGGTATCATTGTGTTAACCGGCCCTACGGGAAGTGGCAAGAGTACGACCATGTATTCGATCGTCTCAGAGCTGCTGAGCAGGGTGAAGAATGTCGTAACGATCGAGGATCCGGTTGAGATCCCTATACCAGAGGTCGTGCAGGTGCAGATTAACGAGCAGCAGGGGCTGGATTATCCCCGCGCGATTCGATCTGTGCTGCGGCACGATCCCGATGTTATCTTGATTGGAGAGATGCGCGATGCTTTGAGTGCCACCATCGCGATCGAATGTGGCACAACCGGACATCTTACCCTCTCGTCGCTGCACATGAGCTCTGCCCTGAACGTCGTAGAGCGTTTTAATGCTCTGGGAATCGCCAGTGTGAATTGCGTCGGTGCAGTTTCCTTGGTCGTTAATCAGCGCTTGCTGGGCAAGTTGTGCGAGCATTGCAAAATTGTGGATCGAGAGAACTCGCTCAGATTCAGAGAGACGGTCTATATCGCTACTGGGTGCGCACGATGCAATGGCGTTGGATTCAACGGGCGCATTTTAGTAACAGAGGCGCTCGATCTTCGCTCGGCTCAGGCCAAGGAAGTGTGTGCAAACGCACGCTCGTTACGACAGTTACTCGAGGATCTGCCCTCGCATGCGTATTTGTCGTGGCCTCTTTCCTTGCAGTTTCAGCTCCTGAAGGGCACGATATCGGCGAAGCAGTTTCAAACCTTTATTGATCAAGAGATGCTGGCGATCTAACGTGAGGCGCTGTTCCGATAGAACTCTCTGCTCAGGTGCTCGTTATACTATGCCGTCGAAGAAGCTCCCTCTCCGTCCAAATGTATGTATGTTGGTGTTCAATTCCAAGGGGCAGTTGTTCCTCGGAGAGCGCAAAAGCACCGAGGGGCACTGGCAGTTTCCTCAGGGCGGCGCGGAAGTAGAGTACTCGTTGCGTGAGAATGTAAAGAGAGAGCTTCAAGAAGAGCTCGGCTTGAAGCGAAGCAGCCTCGGGAGGATATTCAAGCTTCGAAGCACTCATGAGTATGAGTGGCACAATCCACCTCCGTATGCGAGAGGAAGATGGCGTGGCCAGTCGCAGACCTTTTGGCTCGTTGAGTTCATAGGAAAGAACTCCGATATCGCGCTCGACGACCATCACGAACCGGAGTTTTCTGCGTGGCGATGGTGCGCACCACGGACGGTGCGTAAGCTGGCGGCCCCGCATCGCTTGGTAGGGTACGAAGCCCCTCTGAAGGAGTTCGAGGCGTTCTGGCGCGAACACAGGAGTTCTGCCGGTGCGAGCAACGAAAAGCGCGCCCAAAAGCCTGCAAAGAAGCCCGCGAGGCGCCCACGAACAGGTTCAGGCAAGGGGCGACGGGGGTAGGGCGGGTGCGTTGCGCGCCGGATCGGTAGGTTGCTGCATCCAAAGTATGCTTTAAGTGGCTTGAAGCTCAGTGCCCTCGGCAGGGTGACAAGACAGCCCGTGGTGATAGTGTTATACTTTCCGACTCGTTTATTATGGCTATTCCCGCATTCAAAAAAGATTCCGGCAGTGCTAGCCGTGCTCACAAGCGCATACGGGTCAAGCCTCAGGATCTCCCGCGCGCGCAGGAGATACAGAAAACCTGTGACCTCAACCCCGTAGTAGCGCGAGTTTTGGCGGCGCGAGGTTTTGGGCCTGGGCCTGAGCTCGACAACTATCTTTTGCCTACCTTGAGACAGGGATTGCCGGATCCTTCGAAGCTCAAGAATCTTCCCGAGGCCGCAAAGCTCTTGATCGATTGTCATCGAAGCGGAAAGGCGATAGCGATCTGCTGCGATTTCGACGTTGATGGACTGTCGGGAGGATCGGTCGTGTACGATTTTTTCCTCCACGCAGGTATTTCCGCGCAGGTCTTCGTGCCGAATCGCTTTGTCGATGGGTACGGTTTGAACGAAAGGGTAGTGCGTGAGATCGCCGCCAAGGGATTCGGTTGTCTCCTCACGATCGACTTTGGAACGACGAATGTTAAGGAGCTAACGGTTGCGCGTGAGTTGGGCTTGAAGACCGTAGTCGTGGACCATCACCATATCAGCGCCGATCCACCGCCATCCGATGTGTTCGTCAATCCACACCAAAAAGGGTGTGGGTTTGCCGACAAGATAGCCTGTGCTGCTGGGTTGGCGTGGTACTTGGTGCTCGGCCTCAGGAAAGAGCTTGGGAACGATGCGATCGACGCGAAGCGCTATCTCGATCTCGCTTGTCTAGGAACTATCTGTGACATGGTTCCGCTCGTCGGACTCAATCGAGTTATCGCCAAGCGCGGGCTTGAGCTTCTTTCGGATACGAAGCGACCCGGTCTGCGAGCGCTCAGAAATGTCATAGGTATCAAGGGGAGCGTTGGTTGCGGCGATGTGTCCTTCGGGATCGGGCCACGCTTGAATGCGGCCGGACGGATCGTCCACGGCGAGCTGGTCGTCGATCTGCTGACTACTGACGATACGACCAAGGCTGACAAGCTTGCGCGTCAACTCAATCAGCTCAACTTGGAGCGCCAGGAGATCGAAAGCGCCGTCAAATCCGAGGCTATTTCGGTAGTCGAGAACTCTGGGGGACCTGGCTGGGGAATCGCGGTGTGGAATCCCGAGTTCCATACCGGCGTGATCGGTATTGTAGCGCAACGCCTGGTCGAGCACTTCTACCGGCCATCGGCGGTCATGGGAATGGATACGCCGGGGATCTTCAAAGGTTCGGTGCGAGGCATCAAGGGGTTTAGTGTCATAGGGGCGCTTGGTGCTGTCAGCAGTTACCTCCTCAAATTCGGAGGACACGAAGGAGCCGGGGGCTTTTCGGTGGCCGAGGAGAATCTCATAAACTTCAAAAACGCATGGATCGCCGAGTGTGAGCGGCGCTTGGTCGGGCTCGAAACGACACCGTTTGTCGATGGAGATACAGAGACCTCCTTATCCGAGATTACGCTCAAGCTCGTTGATGACTTGAATGCGCTTGCTCCTTTTGGAGTTGGCAATCCGACACCGACTGTGGTCATTCGCAATCTTCGAGTTGTCGAGGTGAAGGATATTAAAGGAGCACACTTGAAAACCGTCTTTAGTGACGGCAAGCGATTTTTGGCCGGTGTTATGTGGCGTCAACCATCTCACCCGGCGCTCTATCCGAATGCGACGGTCGATATAGCATTCCGCCCGGACATTAATACGTACGGTGGGAATAC
>JBIIOE010000180.1:0-4800 GCA_044337105.1 Bdellovibrionota bacterium
GTCGAGCATACTGCTCTATTTCGGGCGGGAGCGGAAAAAGTTGCTTTTTCGGGTACGTTCACGTTTACGTGCACGAGCACGTTCACGTGGAAAGGCGCGATTTATAGGTCAAACAAGGGTTTACGCTATCTCCAAGCTCGCTATCAACCACTCTAAAACGCGATGAGCGATAATTAAAGGAAGCCTCTCCGTCTGCAGAAGCACCTGAACCGCTACCAGAACCTCTACCAATACTTCTCCACGCTCAAATTACCTGGCGTCTTCTTGGAATGCTGCGTGTAGCCGACTCCCCCCAGGAGCTTCTCGAGGTCTTCGATCATCCCGGGATTACCACAGAGAAATACATGGTCCCTGGCAGAATCTAATGCAAGAGTTCCATCCTCGAAGAGACGCTGCACACGCCCCTTGCGCCCCTGCCAGCCCTCGGGCGCACGGCTCGAAATGGGTAAGTATTGAAAATTCGAATTGCCCGCCCCGATCGACGAGAGTTCGTCGACGTAGGCAAAATCCTCCGGAAATCGAACACCGTGAACGATCGTAATCTTTCGTCCACCGAGCCACGTTCCCTCTGTTCGCACCATCGACATGAATGGAGCAAGCCCGGTACCGGTCGACACCAGCACTAAGTTCCGATCCTCGGGGATACCATCCAGGGTAAAGGTGCCTGTAACCTTAGGCTGCGTAAAAACTCTGTCTCCTGGCTGGACCATCGCCAGCCGCGAGGTAAGTGACCCTGAGGGGACTACAGCGATGTAAAATTCAAGAAACTCCCTCTGGTTGGGAGACGAGCTGATCGAATAAGCCCGTTTGATCAACTTGTCGGGTGCCGGAGCCTCAGGCTCCGGTTCAGCCCCGGCGAAGCGCGGCGCCGAGCCCGGCAACCCCAACGCCACGTATTGGCCTGGAACAAAGCTAGGAACCCCGACATCGGGCTTCACCTGGAGGATCATGAGTTCAGGGGTCAGATCAATTCGACCCGCAACAGTTGAATTTAGCATGGCGGGAATATAACCTGACTCATTAAAAAATAGAACGTGTGCCATGGATATCGTTCTCGTAGAACCACAAATACCTCAAAACACCGGCTCAATCGCCCGGACATGTGCTGCAACCGACACCCCCCTACACCTCGTGGGGCGTCTAGGGTTCGATCTCTCGGAGAAGGCCGTTCGCCGGGCCGGGCTTGATTATTGGCCTCACGTAAAGCTGTCTCGCCATGGTTCGTGGGAGAGTTACCTAGAATCCCGCGCACCCCGGAAGATATGGCTATTTTCGAAGTTCGGCGAGCGGATCTACCATTCGGCGGATTTCTCCCCTGAGGATGCCCTCGTGTTCGGCAGCGAAACAAAAGGGCTCGGGCAGGACTTCCTGGCGCGTTATCCACAGGAGCAGATTCTAAAGATACCGATCGTGACCGATTACGTCCGCAGCCTGAACCTGAGCAATGCCGTCTCGATAGCGCTGTATGAGGCGCGCCGACAACTCGGACTGGATGGATGACCCTTCCACTGTCAACCCAACCTCCACTTTCTCGCTACGGCTAGGTTTAAGTAAGCAACGCCTTGATTTGCGATGTCCATCGTTCGGCCTCTACCAGACTCGTTTCAATAGCTGGAAGGGCCCAATTATCCTGCTCGATAAAGAACACCCGCTCTCTAAAGGGCGCTTGGACGCGATCGACGATACCGTCCGCGATCAAGCCTTTGGCGGCCACGGGCAACGGATGCCCCCATCGAGCAATCCGTAGGTCAAACAGTCGATCGGGAGCGATCCCCAACAGAGGCAAGATCTCGGAGACTATCTGGCTCTCGAAGCGAGTTCTAATCGTCTCGTAACTACTGTCCTTCAACAGCTCCTCGCGCCCATGTTTGTAGGGAAGAGCTTGGTACAACGTCAGCACGGTTTGATCGCGGTGTGTCGACGCAAAATTGGCGTAGACGACATCTGTAATTCCACGTGCACGGCTTTCGCTCATCGGGTCCTTTCCCGTGGTCGTTGCATCACCGAGCAGGAAGAGATCGTAAAACTGGCGATCAAGAGGTCCCTCTACGAGAGCGTTGGCGACCAGATAGGCTCGATACTCGAGCTTGCGAATCGCTTCGACGCGGCTTTCTTCGATACCGTCGAGGAGCTTGGCAGCTATGAATTTGGGACACGACATGATGAGAGCCTTCGTTCGCACGGCTCGCAGCTCGTCGGCTGCGGTATCGTAGTACGTTACCGTGGCTCCACGTTCATTGGCCCTCACATCGACGACAAGCGAACCGGTCCGGAGCGATCCGGCCGATAGACTCTGATCTAATCGCGCAAGAACGCCCTCTGCTATAGCTGCATTTCCTCCTGGGAGAACGCCCAGATCCGCAAATTCGGCTGCGAGAAAGTTCATGCCAGATGCGGCGCTTATCTCGGAAGATGACGCCGCAAACGACGACCAGCAGAAGTGCTCGATCGCCGAAAGCAAGTGAGGGTTAAGCGCTCCTATCCTTTTGTCGAGGTGCTCTCGAAGAGTTGTGCGATCGAGTGAATCTACATATTCGCGATTCGCCTGATCTACGACCGGGATATCGGGATATATCTCGGATGTTCCCTCGAGCAGCGCATTACAGTACTCGACAAACTGATTGAACTGAGATCGACTGGTCTTTCCCGAGACCTTTCCCTCCCAAAATCCAGAAACGAGTCGACCGGAGAGAGCTACGGGATCCTCACCAACACGCCGCTTCCAAGCCTCCCCGAGACCTATCTCTCGCAGGAGAGTGTCAAAGAACGACCCCGAATCTGGTGCACAGAAATAAGCCGCTCCGATAGAATAATCGATCCCATCCCACGATTGCCCCTTGGAATTACCCCCGAATCGGGAGTCACTTTCAAGCACGAGAGGATCGAACTCTCGCAATTGGTATGCCGATACGAGCCCCGCCACTCCGCCGCCCACCACCACAAGCCCCCTATTCTCGGATGGTGCTGGAAGACCACCTTTCTCTGCAATAAAACCGGCCTTGTTCCACAGCGCTGCATGCGAACGGTGGGGATTATCACCCGAAAACACCCTGGGAGCCCGAGCCGCAGACAGCGCTCGATCAATCGGAGAGATCGAGTCGAGCGGCAACCGACTCTGCAGGGGCAGAGGCGCTCTGCCCAATCCACACCCTGCGCCTGCAAGCGGGGCCAGATACAGTGTGCACGAGAGTTTCGACAGGAGCTTAAGTGCGTCACGGCGAGAGAGTGTGCCTCTATTCATGATGGTGAACCTTCTTGATGCAGATAGTGCCCATACACACTGTAGCTATTTTCTCGCCGCAGGAGTAGCCGCAGTCAGCGGGGCTCATTGAGCTGACTACCAAATCCTGCTAAGCGCACGGCACTTGAATTGAGCAACGGCTCTCTATTCTGATATACAATCCGGAAACTGCCCCAAGGAAGCGAGGCAAACCCCTCGCGCCGTGAGTATGCTCAATACAGTAAACAACCCTGACCTAACAGACGAGCCCCTTGTCCCCACGTTGCCCACTCTCGCAGGTCGTCTCATTCCAGCCAGCTCGGTGAACGACGGAGCTCAGACAGGGCCGGAATTAGCACTCAAGCGTCGGCTGATCGTTGTGGGCGGGCGCGATGCGATGAGCGAGGCGATTGCAATCAAACTAGCCAACTTCGTTACCACCCAACTGCGAATCGAACCGGACGTAGCTACCGTACTCACCGCGGTCTACAACGGTTCTTTGCTCGATGATTCGGTCTTCGACCTTCAGCTCTCGCACTACTATGGACAGGGCAAGAGCTCCTTGATTGCGACCGCCGCAGCCGCAGTCGCTCGAGGTTTTGCAGAAGACCTCATCGGAGATCTCCCTGACTTGCCTTGCCTCGCCACCGCGGAGCGCAGCTCCGAAATCGAACGTCTACGGGAGAAATTCATCACCACTACCCTCTTCGGCTTCAGTCTCGGCTCAATCGTCCTGCATCACTTCGATGAGTGCATGAGAGCTGCGCTTTCCCATCGCGGACTCACCGATGCGGAGAACGACGACTTACGCCGCCGCCTCGCCATAGTGACGATCGGTGATGTTGCCTTCGGACGCTGCCAGACGGTGGGCCAAGACAGCGCGCCGCTCATCCCAACTATTAACGTCTCGTCGACCCGCGATTTCTTCGCCGCGCCTTCGCTCCCACAATCCTGGGCTCCGCGGGACGCTATAGTCTTCCTATCGATCGCCCCGACCCGAATCGCGATCACCGCTCCGCTCGCTGGGGACTGGTTTGAAATTCTGGCGACTTCCCAAACGCCCGGCGAGGTTCAGGCGCAGACCGGAGAGGCAACGAGCACCTCGGCGGAGGCGGACGAGCCTGAATACCTAGGCAGCGCCCACGACCCTAACAACTCAGTTCGCCCTAACGAGCACCTATGGCTGCTTAAAACCACCGATACGATCGCTCACAGGCCGGCGGTCTACCTCAAGCCGAAATTCGGCAGCATGCCCGGACATCTTTTTATTCCAACAGCGCTAGCTGAAATCGTTCACAAACTTCTCTCTCGACTCGGTCCAGTCCACGCTACTGCCGACCTCCTCACGTGGGAGCCGCCCCTGACGCCTTTAGGGTCCTATTACAAGGAGCGCGCGCGCGAGCTTGCGCACGAGCTATAGGTTTGTCCACGCCTCCTCTGCCTTCCATTGATTAGCGTGTGGGGCTGTGTCACCTTCGCACCACAGCGTTCTACTCCTGCCTGAGACTTTCAAAAGAGACCTCGGGGAGAAGGTTTCCGATGCGTCGATGCAGCTTGCCTGTTCTGTCCTTATCCAAGGG
>JBIIOE010000093.1:0-15358 GCA_044337105.1 Bdellovibrionota bacterium
CTCAAAAGGCGCGGAGACGTGCCCTCTGTGGCACGTTGAGCACATTTTGAGCCGAAGACGCAGCCCCGCGAGCTTGCAGCTGGCCGCAGCAGAGGAGATTTTTGTTACGCGCTCTTATAGACCTTAATCCAAAGCCTGCTCGAGAGCCTCTGCTTTCACAGGTCCCTTGAACCCGAGCCGACTCAGTCTACTAACGAACTGCTTTCCTGCGTACCTCAAGAGCTCTACGCGGTCGAGATTTGGGAAAGGGAAAGGCTGGAACTCTTTGTGCACCATTGCAACACACCCGAACGCGGGCTTGCTTAGTCTCCCGAGCTGCTTGAGCACCTCGAGCTTCGCTGATACTCCGTGCTCGTCACAGATACGGGCGAGCGCGTTCACTCCGTACGCCACGTGGCGCGCTTCGTCCCGTTTGATTAACTCAATGCCGCGCAGTAATCCTGGAAGGATCTCCTTCTCGCCTTCCCTGAGAGCTGTGAAAAAACCGTGGTACGCCGTCTCTGCTATAGTCCCTTCGCATACGAGCATATAGGTTGTTAAGGCTCGTACCTCGCTTTGCCACGTGCCGTCATTGAGCGCGGAAAGCTCGCGTTCCAGAATAGTGTCAAAGAGATTTCGAAAGTGCGTTGAAAAGGGATCGTCCGCAAGAGGGGGAGGGGGGCACAAAGAGAACGGGAGAGCAGCGAGGGTGGCAAGCATGGAAAACCTGGAATCAGCTCACGTGTCCCCCTTGCGCTCTCCCCGCTGTGCGGTGTATCTCCAGAGGAATGTAGATGGAGACGTGGTCTTCGTAGCGCCAGGACTTCTTCGCAACGGTCGTTGCGAGTAGAAGTTGACGAGGTGGAAGCTTATCGAATTATTCGGCGGATGGCTTCCCGGCCCCACGGTCGTAAGAACCGGTCAAACCGAGCATGTGAGTGCTCGACAAAACCCGGCTCGAGTGGCGGAGTTCAGTGATGACTCCGAGGAATTCCCAAACGATCCTCTCCCTCCATCAGTAACAACCGGGCTTTTGTTCTGCCAGTCTATGCGCACGGTCGTGGTGTATCTAAAGCACAACTGCAGCAAGTGGACACACCGAGATAGGGCATTCAACACTAATGCCTCGTCTTGAGGCCAAAGCGAACAAAGGCTCCGGCTCGAAATGCATCTGGAAGGAGGAGCACATGTGTGGAATTTTTGCGTACTACGGACCGGAAACCGACGCTGGAGCGTTGGTTTTTGGGGGATTGAGAGAGCTCGAATACCGCGGCTACGATTCGTGGGGCGTGGTCGTAGACGATAATGGGAAAGCTGCTATGGATAGACGGCTCGGAAAGCTGCCGGTCGATGGTCCCGCGCTTCCTAAATCACGGATAGCGATAGGCCATACGCGTTGGGCCACGACAGGCCGCGTGACTGTTCCGAATGCACATCCGCACCTGAGGCGAGCCGATTCTCTGGCGATAGTTCACAACGGAGTCGTGGAGAATTTTCACGAGCTACGAGAGCAGGTCGTCGGTCTCGGATACGAGCTTGCGTCCGAGACGGACTCTGAGGTTATCGGCGCGCTCATCGAGCATGAGATGATCAGCACAGGGTGTGTCCTGGCCGAGGCGATGAGAAGGGTAGCGGCGCGTCTCAAGGGCCTCGGCGCATTCGTCGTTGTCGACCTAGAGCGAGGAGAGGTAGCAGCTTACAAGAGAGGCTCACCGCTCTACGTCGGGCGCTCCTCGGATGCTCTCTATCTAGCGTCGGATCCGAGCGCAATTCTTCCGTACACCACTAATTTGTACCGACAGAAAGACGGGGAGTGTATAGCTCTTTCTGACGACTATATATCTCTGGTCGATGACTCGGGACGGCAGGTCAAAGAGATCTCATTTGAAACCTTCGAGTGGAATCGAGAAGGCGCTGCGCTCGGTGCTTATGAGCACTATCTCGACAAGGAGATTTGCGAGCAAGCTGCGGTGCTGAGGCGTGTGGCATCGGACGCTCAGGCAGTTGCCGGTATTCGTGCGTTGTGCAACCGAGCGAGCGACGTGTGGTTGACCGGTTGTGGTACTGCCTATTATGCAGCGCTTGTAGGAAGCTATCTGTTCGGACGTGCCGGCGGACCTCGTGCAAGGGCGGTACACGCACATGAGTTACCTTATTTGGAGCATACACTGCGTACAGATGATTGCGTTCTTGCTTTGTCGCAAAGTGGAGAAACGATAGACGTTATAGACGCAGTCAGGGCAGCCCGAGAGCGCACATCAGCGATCGGCGCCCTGGTCAATGTACCCGGTTCCTCATTGGTCTTCGAAGTTGCGGAACATGCGCTGTTGCAGGCGGGGCCGGAGAAGGCAGTGTTATCGACAAAGGCTTTTACAGCAAAGCTTGCGCGGCTGACGCAGATCGCACTCGGAGGTCGCGCCGGACCGGTGTTGGAGGAAGCTGCGGTTGCGATTGAGAACGTGCTGATGCCGGAGCTGCGAACGAAGATCTCTCAGCTCGGCACACGCATGGCACAACACGACAACCTGTTCGTCTTAGGCAACGGACTTCTTCATGCAATTGCTCTCGAGGGGGCGCTCAAGATCAAAGAGGTGAGCTATGTTCACGCCGAAGGCTTCCCCGCGGGGGATCTGAAGCACGGTGTTATAGCGCTCATCGAAGAGAGCACGCCAGTAGTGGCGCTCGTACCGGAAGGCGAGCAGGGAGACCGCATGATTATCGCGCTCGAAGAGGTTCGAACACGTGGCGCGCATGTCATCGGTATCAGTAGGCGAGAGCACGAGGTCTTTCACGAGTTCATTCCGGTCATGGCTCATGAGATCGCTTTCGCGATAGCTGCCGTAGTCCCTTTGCAGTTGTTAGGATACGCCATGGCGGTTGCTCGCGACCTCGATCCTGACAAACCCAGGAATCTCGCCAAGAGTGTGACGGTTCGTTGATGGAAGAAGTACCCGAGTCGGCGACGACTCGGGGTCAATGGATGCTGCGCGTACATATAAAAGCAGAGTTGATTACACAGAGTAATGCTTAAGAGCGTTTCGGAGCGCGCCGCAAGATCCGCTTTCGCAGCAGGGAGGGGGGCTTGCTTACCTAGCTGGCTCGCCTGAATCCCAAGTTGGTGCTATACCTGTCGGTATGGATATCCTCCCTCAGCTGCTGGTCAATGCGCTCATCACGGGGAGCACCTATGCCCTCGTGGCTGTGGGTTTCTCTCTGACCTACGGAGTGCTTAAGATTTTGAACTTCGCCCACGGCCACCTGATGATGACAGGGGCGTATCTTTTTTACTACTTTTCCGTGGAGCTTGGATTGGCGTTGCCGTTGGCGGCGTTGTGCACGGCGGTTGGAGCGCTTGCTTTGGCGCTACTGACCCTGTTCATTTTCGTACTGCCTTTTCAGAGGTACAGTGCGGTCCTTCCGCTCGTGACGACGTTGGCGCTTGCGACGATCCTCGAGTCGATGGTGTCGATGGGCTTCGGAGTGAACGTCAAGGCGCTTGATAGCGGGAGCGCCGCGCAGAGTTTGGAAGTCGGATCGGTCTACGTAACACCACTACAACTCGTCATCATCTCGAGCGCGCTCGTTATCCTCGCTGCATGCGCATATCTCTTGCATTCGACCTCTTTCGGGCGCCGTGTACGAGCCATGGCTGAACTTCACGTTGCAGCTCAGGCTCTCTCGATCGATGTTCGACGCACTATGGTTGTAGTGTTCTCGCTCAGCGTGCTCCTCTCGGTGTACGCAGGCGTCATGGTGGGGTACGAAACGAACCTCCAGCCTACCATGGGGCATGGGTACACCATGAAGGCACTCGCGGCGATGATACTCGGCGGACTCGGTAACCTGTGGGGTACCATCATCGGGTGTTACATCTTGGGTGTAGTGGAGAACCTCGGCATCGGGCTCGATTTTGGGGCGTACTCGCTACCTGCAGGGTACAAAGATGCCTTCGCCTTTGTCGTGATCCTTCTGGTGCTCTTGGTGCGTCCGCAGGGGTTGATGTCGTGGAGGAGGCGCATAGCCTAGGCAGCATGGAATACCTCATCCACCTTGCGATTTTGGTAGGCATCTACCTGATTTTGGCGCAGAGCTTCAACGTGACGATTGGGCTGGGTAAACTGTTCAATCTAGCGCATGTGGCTGGGTACGCAGTAGGCGCATATGTTACGGCCTTGGGCTCCACGGAGCTCGGCATGAGTCCCCTTCAGTGCTTGTTCTCCAGTGCATTCTTGAGTGGGCTCTTCGCATTCCTGCTCGGTGGGATAGCACTGCGCTTGGCCGGTGACTACTTCGCCATAGGGACGCTGGCCTTCAGTGCTATCGTGTCCGCGCTACTGATCAATTGGAAGAGTGTGACCCACGGAGTTCTGGGGATTCCTGGCATACCACGACCGGAATTCGGCGCCATTCAGTTGTACGACAATAGCCACTTTTTGGTCCTGGTTGTGGGGATCGTTCTGGTCTCGCTCGGAGTATTGTATGTGCTTTTCGAGAGTTCGTTCGCGAGAGTTCTCCGAGCGCAATCGGAGAACAGGCTCGCAACGATGGCGTTGGGGCGAGATGTTCGATTGGTGAATACGACGGCGTTTTTTATCTCGGCTTTTTTCGCAGGAGTGGCAGGATCGCTCTTCGCGTACTATTTAAATTACATCGACCCCAGTTCGTTTGCCTTTTCAGAGTCGGTCTTCCTGCTCACAATCGTCGTGGTAGGCTCACCGGGTTCGTTTTGGGGATGCGTTGCGTCGACGGTATTCCTAGTGCTCCTCCCGGAACCTCTCCGTTTCATAGACATTCCATCATCTATTCTTGGCCCGATGAGGCAGCTCTTGCACAGTATGGTGCTGCTGACCGTCGTATGGCTAAACCGCAAGAGGCTCTTTCCTTCGCAGCGAGAGGTGTAAATGTTACGAGTATCTGACCTTCATCTTCAGATCGGCGAGATGTCGATATTGAACGGCGTCACGTTCAGCGCCCAGCCAGGGGACACCATCGGGATTATCGGACCCAATGGCAGTGGTAAGACAACGCTCTTCAATTGTTTGAGCGGCTTCGTGTTTCCCAGTAAAGGAACGATTCATCTTAACGAACAGGACGTTACAGCGCTCGCCTCGTATGAGCGCGCTGAGCTGGGTATCGGTCGAGTCTTTCAGAGTTTCGGGATCTTTCGAGAGATGTCGGTACTCGAAAACCTGATGGTGGCTCTCGAGGGACGCGCAAGCCTGTGGCGTACCCTTTTCCCGTGGTCTCGAAGTAGTCGGGCGATCCGCGAAGAAGCCAAGGACTATGCGGCACAGGTCGGCTTGGCAGAGAAGATCAACCACAAGGCGGGCGCTCTTTCCGGCGGACAGATGCGTTTGCTAGAGATCATTCGGGCGCTTGCCTTTGGCGCAGAAGTTTTTCTGCTCGATGAGCCGACGGCGGGAGTTTCTCCGAGGATGAAGGAGGAGGTGGCTGCGCTCATTCGCCGTGTTCAGTCGCTCGGCAAGACGACCCTGATCATCGAGCATGACATCAACTTCGTTCAGAGTTTCAGCTCACGCGTGATTGTGCTTGATCAGGGTAGGGTGCTTCTCGAAGGAAGCCCCGAGGAGGTCCGCAGTAACGAGATGTTACAGGAGATCTACTTCGGGCGGCAGTCGGCACAGAGATAGGACACGTATCCTGCCATGACCTTTGTCTGCCGGAATCCAGTTCTAATCCTCCCGCCGACAGCTATCGTTATTTATGTCCACATGAGAGAAGCGTCGTTTAAAGTTAGTTAGGAGTTCGTCGTCTTCTACGGCGCAACTTAGCTCCGCAAAGATTGAGCTCGCCCAGCTATTCTCATTCATTTTCAAGAATGAATGAGGTTGGGGTTATTCATCGCTGACAAAAGACGCTACGTACCGAGCCAGTCATTTGCGATTTACGCCTAAGCCTTTTCGCGGAAGCGACTTGACCGAGGATAGCGGTCCGTGCAGAGTAAAATTGTAGGGATAGCCAGACTCATCGTTTGGTTAGTTTTTGTCTAGCTTTAACCTTCTCACGTGTATCTCTCCACTCGTAGGGCACAGGGGTCGCCGCATATGAAGAATGTTTCCAGACTTGTTGGCGTCGTGACGACGATGCAAATTGTTTTTGCTTTAACGGCGGTACATGCGCAGTTTTTACCACCCTCTGGAAATGTCGAGGCGAGGTTTGGCAGACTCGAACTGGAGAACGGGTACCCTACTGCCGCCACGGTTGAGAGGGTTTTCGACGAGATTGACTACCAACGAGCCTGTCAGGCGTACCTTTGGGCCTTACCGCTGATGGCAATGCAGCAGTGGCAGAATGAGCACATCATTAAATTTGATGCTGGTAAGTGCGACTACGTTGATTACCTCACATTTCAAGACAAGCTTGGCCTCCTCACCGCTAATGCTACTACCCCTTACATCATGGCCTTTCCCAATCTCAAGGAAACGGGACCACTTGTATTTGAGATTCCTGCGGGTCCAACAGCGGGCGGCTTCACAGACTTTTGGCAACGGCCCATTACCGATTCTGGACAAACCGGACCGGACAAAGGGGCTGGTGGTAGGTACCTTATTCTCGGTCCCGACGACCCCGACATGAAGCCCGAGGGGTACTATGTTTTCCGTTCTCCCACAGTGAATATCTGGTCGGCCCATCGTGCTCTCGACCCCGATGCTACAAAGGCTCGAGAACTCATTGATGGTTTGAAGATCTATCCATATAGTCAAAAAGAGAATCCACCGCCCACTCGTCATGTGTCGCCTAATGGTCGCAGATGGAGCGGCACGCAACCTCGCGGACTCGCGTATTGGCAAGGCCTAGCCAAAATAATCAACGAGGAACCTGTGCACGAGCGCGATCGAATGATTATGGGGATGCTTCAACCGCTGGGCATCGAAAAGGGCAAGACGTTTGCTCCAACCGCAAGACAAAAGCGGATTCTGGAAGAGGCCGCTCGAACCGGAGAGGTAATGGCTCGCACTATTGCCTACGAGAAGCGCTTTGAAGGGGCAACTGTTTGGCCAGGAAAGCATTGGGACATATCGCTCTTCCTAAAGGAGACAACTCAAGAAGCACCGCATCACACCCAATTCGATGAGCGCTCGTCTTGGTTCTATGAGGCTGTCGGCGTTTCAATAGGGATGATGGGTCGTACCGTTGGTTTCGGTCAGCTCTATCTCGAAACAGCCAAGGATAGTGAAGGAAATTGGCTCAACGGCAGCAACAATTATCACCTCAAAGTCCCCAAAGATGCCCCCGTCGCCCAGTTCTGGTCCGTCACCGTTTATGACAACGAGACGCGCTGCTTCGTTGATACTGGGGTTCAACCAGACCGTTCCTCCCGCAACGATATCGTCAAGAATGCTGACGGCAGCGTAGACCTCTACTTTGGTCCCAGCGCTCCCATCGGCAAACCAGAGAGTAATTGGATTCAAACTCTCCCGAATAAAGGCTGGTTTTCCTACTTCCGACTCTACGGCCCGACTCAAGCCTATTTTGACCGGTCGTGGATTCTGCTAGATATCGAGAGGCTCAGATAGAGCTGTTGATTTTGCGAGCCAATCGGGCAACGTATTCGATCACCTGCTTGCTTGAAATTTTTCGTCGCCAACGAGTAATAAATCCTGAGCGGAAATGGTCATGAAAGCATTACACACTCTCCAGAAAGTTGTGGTTGTTACAACCGCGTGCTCGATCATGACCGTAGTCGCGCAGGCGCAAACTTCCCGTTTCGATGAACTAGCAAATTGCGCGTTTTCGGAAAACCGCCCTACAAACGAGACCTCTCACATGCTGCGTGAGGAATTGTTGTTCCAGCGAGCGACGCAAGCCTACCTTTGGGCGCTTCCACTGATCAACACACTTGGCATGAAGACAGGCTCTGAGCGCGATTTTGGTGCTGGTTACAACATCCTGCCGATTTGGAAGAAAAGACTCGATGCTAAGACCTTGGTAACTACGCCAAACTCCGATGTGATCTATGCGATGAGCTATGTTGACCTCGGAAAAGATGGTCCGCTGGTGTTCGAGGCACCTCCGATGCTGCAAGGAATTTTGCTCGATTTTTGGCAGCGGCCGATTCCCGTCGATGGAGGCATATTCCAGGGCGACGTTGGCCTGCCAGGTCCCGACGCCGGCAAGGGAGGCAAGTTTCTCCTTCTGCCACCAGGATACGAGGGGAGTGTTCCTGCGGGGCATTACGTTTACCGCTCCAGAACCAATAATGTCTTTGTTTTTCTCCGCGGCTTTTATCAGGATCCAAGCAATCTAAAGCCTGCAGTCGAACTGATTGAGCAAGCCAAGATTTATCCGCTGAGCGGAAAGGCGATGGCGAAGCCGATGGTGTTTCCAGATGCGTCGGGCGTTCCAGTAAATATGTTGCCTACTGCAGACGGGCGTGCGTTTGATCAACTCAAAGAACTTGTCGACTCCGAGGGACCCAACCTTGCAGAGTCGGACTCACTGGGTATGTTAGCTTCAATTGGTATCATCAAGGGCCAGCCTTTCGCGCCGGATGCTCGAACTCGAGGGATCCTCGATCGGGCCGCCAAGACGGCCTACAAGATGAGCCGCGTCCTTGGTTTCGAGGAGGTTTTACGCCAGGGCTCTCTCAAGGTTTATTCCGATCGTCGTTGGGTAAACCCCCTGGACAATGTGGCGCCCCCCAGTCCGCACAAGACCCTAGATCTATCCTGGAGGAATGTTGCGGGAGGCTACCTCGACTTAGATGCGCGCATCTGGTTTTTCACTAATTACTATTCGGTCAGCCCTGGGATGCTCTCGAAAATCCCGGGTAAAGGTGCGGCTTATATGATTGCATTTACCGATAGTAGAGGGGAGCCTCTCTCTGGTGGCAGTCACTACCGCTTGACTCTTCCAGCTAACATTCCAGCCGCGAATTTTTGGTCGATAACACTTTACGAGGCTGAGAATGCTTCGGGGCTCGCAAATGGACAGCCTTTTCCTTCGCTCGGTTCCCGAGACAAGCCCCTGCAGAGCGACGACGGCAGCACGGAACTATACTTTGGTCCCGAAGCACCTGAGGGTAAGGTTGAAAATTGGTTGGCGACGGTGCCTGGTAAAGGGTACTTCGCCATCCTCAGGCTTTACGGTCCGACCGAAGCCGCGATTGAAAAGAGCTGGAAGCCCGGCGACTTCCAGAAAATCCAGTAAGATCCATTCCCCTGTAGCGGGGTTACCCGCGAAAAGAGCGGAAGAGTCGCCCGACCAATCGGGTGCAAACGACAGTGGCGCTGCTGGTGAGCAGATAGTGCAGGAGGTCTGCCGCCAAACTTCGTACGTTACTCGGACGTGCTTCCCCAGGGAAGCGAGGCAAAACCTACCCGTAGCGAGAAAGTGGAGGTTGGGTTGATATTCGATTTTCATGATGGGGAAAAACCGCAGGTGTATCCGCTGCGATACATTGAGGATTTTTCCCCATCATGAAAATTGAAGAGCAACCCAAGATCCGCTTTCGCAGCAGGGAGGGGTTTTGCCTCGCTTCCCTAGTGACTCGGTTCCACGAAGGGTCACGAAAAGTAGCTGATTCGCATGGGCATAGTTGCAAATCTCCGCTATGCTTGAGGCATGTATGCTCACTTCGTTGTTCACGAGCTCTTTGAGGCACCGGCAGCATTAGAAGAATGGGCACGTTCGCGTGGGTGTGATGTGTCATTCTCGCGTGTGTATCTGCAAGAACCGCTGCCAACACCAGAACGGATCGACCTCCTGATAGTCATGGGTGGGCCGCAATCTCCGAGCACTACGCGGGATGAGTGCCCTCACTTCGATGCTGCTGCCGAGGTGGAATTGATTCGTTCCGTGCTAGACCGCGGTGCGTCGGTACTTGGGGTGTGCTTGGGGGCCCAGCTTGTCGGAGAGGCTTTTGGTGCACGAACCCTTCACAGTCCGCATCGTGAGATCGGAGTGTTTCCGATAACTCTCACCGCCGATGGGCGCGCGGACCCCCATTTCGCAGGCTTTCCGGCGGAGTTCCCGTGTGGGCACTGGCACGGCGATATGCCGGGGCTTAGCGAAGGAGCTGTCGTACTTGCGACCAGTGCCGGCTGTCCTCGTCAGATCGTTCGCTTCTCACCTCAGGCGTACGCCTTTCAATGTCATTTTGAGTTCACCCTACCTGCGATTGAGGTGATGATAGAACATAGTGCGGCTGAACTTTCGCAGCATAGCGGGCTCGCCTACATTCAGAGCGAATCGCAGTTGCGTTCGCATGACTATATTTCGATCAATGCTAAGTTGTTTAGCTTCATGGATCGATGGATGCAGGTAGATCGTGGGTCCGTGGACGGCTCGATCGGCTAGTAGGGGCGCTCGAGTAGCAATTCAAGATCTCCTTCGCAGCAGAAGAGGGTTCTGCCTTGCTTCTCAAGGGTTAGGATCGGCCTCGCTTTCTCGAGATTAGGATCAGAGGAGTGGATTTCAGGAACGGAGTGGGTTTCAGGAACGGCGTGGGTTTCAGGAACGGCGTGGGTTTCAGGAACAAGGAGAAGGATGCAGCTGAAAAAATAAATCCTACACAAAAAAGGTCGGGGAGCCTAAGCAACGCAGGGAGCAACGAGTCCCTTGCGAATGTACGGGGCAAATGCCTCGTAGAATTTTCAAACAACAGACCCTAAGTCCATTAATCTGAATGCTTAGCTCCCCCAACCCTCGGTCATTTCAATTTGCTCTTTCTTCTCGAGACTAATTGAAATTGGCAACCCCCTGCGCTTGTGCAGAAGGTGGCCCGGTGAAGTGTGAACGCTTCATCGCGTCCTCCTTTCAAAACGAACCTGACGAGTTGGGCTGGGACAGTCCCTAAATTGACCTACGCTGGTCAAATACCCACGCAACGCCGCCTAGCGAGGCTCCGTGGGTATCGACCGAAAACCTGTTTCTTTTCAGCTGCTTAAAGCGCCGTGGGCGACGTTTTAAGCAACCTATCTGAAGGTATATCTGATAATAAAACAGCAGTCCAGAGGAAAGGGGCCGATTTTTGAAGTCGTCTGGAGCAGAGCTGAGCGGGCAGTCGTAGAAGGAGCGCTCATCGGATGACTTGCGAGGTGTCGATGAACGTCGCGGTAGATCGAGCGGCCTGTAAGTCCGAAAGGCCCTGAGCCGCTACAGAGATGCTTCTGACGACCGGCTCGTTTGCGCTACGTTTGTTCGTCACCAGTACTCGTGTCGCTATCTGCTCGATTCGGTCGCCAGCTCAGAACAGCACGTGTCGTCGGTGTAGCGATTCGCTTGCTCGCATCGCATACCACATGTTAGCTTTCACTTAGTGCCGACAGATTTCAACGATCTCTCGCTCGGCTGCTCTTGAACGAAATAAATTCCCAACCTCAGCAAAGCCGATACATTGCTATCGCGCTCATTTTGAGCCGCGGTAGGCACCGCGCTTTGTCGTGCAGGGGGACTTACTGGAATATAGTTCAAGTGCAAATAAATACAGCAAAAAATGGTCAACTGACGGCAGCAACACATGATGGTACCAACCACGCCGATGATGCGTATGCTGCAGCTATGCTGCGACAGGAATTCGGGGATTTAACATTTGTCAGAACCCGCAATCCTGAGATCTTGAAGGAGGCTGGGATAGTATTCGACGTTGGAGGCGAGTACGATCCGCAGCGAAACCGATACGATCATCATCAGAAGGGGGGCGCAGGAGTGCGTGAGAATGGGGCACCCTTCGCCAGCGCTGGGCTTGTCTGGCAACGATACGGCTACAGCATTGTTAGTGAGAGCGCTGCTCGTAATGGTGTTGAGCCGGGGGTTCTTGTAGGAGTTGTCGATCAGAAGCTGATTGAGCGAATCGATGCTCACGATTGCGGCGAGCTTAAGTTTGACCACTCGGAATTCCTACAGAATCTTAACTACGATCCGGAACGGAGGCAGCACGATGAAGACTGGGCCTTCAGGCAGATGGTCGGAGTTGCCGCCGTCACGCTGCGTTCGACGATCGAGAAAGAGAGTGAGGCGATCCGCGCTGAGCAGATTGTAAGAAGATGTTACCAAGGAGGGCCGATCTTAGAGCTATCGGAGGCCTTGCCGTGGCATGAGGTAGTCATCTCGGAGCTCCCTGATGTACGCTTCGTTATTGTACCGAAGTCTGGACAGTATACCGTTAATACCGTGCCGACGGCTCTCGGAGCTTTCACCCACAAGCTCTTACTACCACAGAGCTGGGCAGGACTAAGCCAGACTGAGATTGTACAGGCGACGAACGTCGAAGACGCACTGTTCTGCCACAACGGTCGCTTTATAGCGGCGACACGGACCCTTGAAGGGGCGAGAGCTCTAGCTGCTATCGCTCTGACTCTTGGGGCGCAGGGGTAACGTGGTTGGGTGCTTCCTGGAGCATTAAAAAAGGGGGGCACAAAGAGAACGGGAGCGCAGCGAGGGGGACCGGCATAGGCGGCCCGTTTGATGCCCCAGGGAAGCAATGCAAAACCTACCCGTAGCGAGAGAGTGGAGGTTGGGGTGATATTCGATTTTCGCGATGTGGAAGAACCGCAGGTGTATCCGCTGCGATACACAGAGGATTTTTCTATATCGCCAAAATCGAAGAGCACGCCAAGATCCGCTTTCGCAGCACGGAGGGCTTTTGCCTTGCTTCCCTAAGGATTGAGCATTTGATGCACAGCCTGGATAGCGACCGGCCATTCCGCTGTAGCAATCTCGCGGCAGAGAGCCTGCTTGTCGAAGACGAGAATGTTGTCGATGTCCTGGGCTGTCATTCCAGCACCGATGCACGTATTGCGACCCTGAATCATCCACGGATTCGCCAAGCCAGCTTCGGCGAAGGCTCGTTGCACTTGGTACCCGAGGAAATTGAGGTCGCCTGCTACGATCGTTGTTGCGTTATGCTCTGGTAGCGCTTTCACGTACCTTGCGAGCTCTGGTAGACCAGGCAACGTGGGGTCTCCTGGTACATGAGTGTGTACGATCCTCAGGGAAACAGCTTGGTCGGTTGCAAAGCAAAGATTCATGATCGGTCTACCAAGCTTGCATGTATATCCGCTTGAGTTCAGCTGAGTAGCTGCCTCGTTCAAGGTGAGCTTGCCTCTATCAAAGAGCGCGACAACATCGTTTTCAACAGCATCGCGATGCCCCTTGAGCAAACTCCACGAAGTAGGTAACCGCGCATGGAGTTCTCTTATGATGTTCGTGCTACACTCCTGTAAGAGCAAGACATCAAACCTCTCGCATAATTCACTCACAAGAGAGAGAACACTCTCTTCACGTTTCGTGAGCGCAGAGCTCGCGGAGGAAGGTACATTATCGATAACGATACTCGACGTTTTGAGACCCTCATTGTTTGACTCGAAGAAGCCAACCCATTTCGAGTTCAAAATGTTCCACGAGCAGATCCTAATCCCGTGAACGACCGCACCTACAGGAATATGGTCAGACGGAAATTGCCAGCGCGCGCCCAGCTCTCCGACTGATAGTGTGAAGCTGCGAGGGAGATTAAGATACCGGGCGAAGGATGCTTGTTCGACGCTGTAATGCGACGCTTGGGTTTCAACTACTTCAACAACTGGGGACTGCGGGAAATCGAAATACTCATGTCTGTGAAAAAACGTCAGTCGTAACGTGCAGAAAGGAGAACCGGCTTTGTGCACGGGCATTAAAAACGCACGAGAGTCGCCCTCTTCTCCAGAGGTTTCCGTGGAGGTGTTCCAGTCCCCCGGAGTATCTTTCATGAGCGAAAGTCCCAGCTCTGCCGCTACTGCGCGAAAGGGCTCACAGATGCGCCGTGCTGCATTGTCATAGGCTGGGTTTGGTAGCCATTCTCTGAAGCCTTCGTCATAGAAGCCAGCTCGACCAAGCTTCTCGAATGCCGCGACGAATTTGGGCCAATCGGCAGAAGTCCTGAGTTCCTCCCAACCACTGGTCAAAGCTCCTTGCAACAGATCGCGCACCGCGACCAATTCAGCTGTCGTCGGGTTACACCCTGCAGGAGGGAGATGATGAGAAATGCCTAAGGATGACATAATCGTTAAGGCAAAAGGGCGCCACGGTCCGCAGGATGGTGACTTGACGAGACTCACTAAGTTCTAACGTTAGACACTGGATAGTACCGTCACCTCGGGATCTTAAACAACTCACAGGGGACCTACTTAACAGGCTGCGGAAAAAAGCTTCGCAGCAGAAGAGCATCTTCCGTAGCCTGTTAACTCCTCCTTTTCAGAGCATACACTTTGTTCCCTCGGATCTGACAGCTATCCACGGCAAGACATATAGCTGACCGAATTAGTTTGTTTCGGAGCGGGTACGCACGTAGTTTTTTCACAGCGAGAAAATCGAATATCAAGCCAAGCCCCACTTTCTCGCTACGGGTAGGTTTTGCCTTGCTTCCCCAAGGTACAGTGAAAAGGGTCATCGCGGAATCGAGTGGGTAGGACTCGGTATTATCCCGACGTGAACGTGCTCGTGCACGTGGAAAGGCGCGATTTATCGGTCAAACAAGGGCTTGCGCCATCTCCAAGCTCGCTATCACCCACTCTAAAACGCGATGAGCCAGTAAAATGTTGCAAGGATCTGGAGATCCCATGTGCTGCACGCCTAGTTGATTAGAACTCACTTCTCGGTACACTAGCCATATGTTAGAGCAGCGCACTGAGGGAAATGGTCAACTTTGCGAATTGAGCTCTGTGCGCCTTGTATGCCAGGCCAGCAGCGGAATAACCATAGCATATGTTCCAAGCGTGCAGTACGATCAGTGGTACGGCACACAATTGCACCCCTTAGCAGCCGACTTTTATTACGAAGCTCTTGCCGAAGGAAAATTACCACCTCGTGCAGTTTGCACGAATGAAGAGTCTCACTTACGGGCGATATTCTTTATCAACGTTTCGGGATACGCTGGAAGGAATTGAAGGCCGACGATCAGGGCTATTTCGCACGGCCTTCAAATGGCTAGAGGCTCGGTATACCGGTACGCGATATTTAGTTAGTGCTGATCTGAAGCAGGCGAGGCAGAACGACCCAATAGACCATACGACGTGACCACCGCAACCCTCCGGCAATCGAATCGGCCAGGGTCGTCATTGTCAGTGCACAGCTGCGCATCAGGGATTCAAGGGTGCAGGAGGGGAGAGCCAAGTTGTCAAAAACGGTACTTTTCATACACCTCAGCCATCCCGTCACCGCGAAAGCAGGTCTTGAAGTCATCAGGCGATGGTTTGTCGAATCCCACATAACCGAACCCAGTACGATCCCACATACCGGACTCCAGTATTAAATTAGCATAAGCATCTCTCCTATTCGAGGTTGTTAAAATTTTGTATTTCGGCGCTCATTGAAGCGACGATTTTCCCCTTAAGCCTGTAGCTTGGACCTCTGAAGGGAACAACCGTAGCGCGGTCAAAGA
>JBIIOE010000214.1:0-2927 GCA_044337105.1 Bdellovibrionota bacterium
AGCGATTCTCCTCTCTCATCCACAAAGTGCTCCTTTCTCATGGGGTGCTCCATGCAGTAAGGCGAGCACTCATCGAGGCCAATGTGCGACGGGTCTCGTTTGAGGTGCCGGTGTGAGCTGAGACCTCAACCGATCTGGAGCTGTCGGCGTTCGAGGTAATTATGACCGTTCGAATTAGTGAAGTCGTTCCTCGGGTAACCAGATCCGAGTACGAGGTAGGGGTTAAAATGCTTAAGTCGCGAAGCGACAACTCTTCGATGGTTGAAGCTACTATCTGCTGAGCGACTGCTCTCTCTCGAGTATCTGTAAGCAGGCGATAGCCAGCAGTCGAGAAGTGGCTCAAGGAGAGGCAAACTATACCCGTAACGCAGATTGACACTAAGATCTCTACGAGAGAGAAACCGCCTTCAGTGTGTCTGCTAGTGTTCATTGGAGCACCCCGATGGTGGAAATGAGCTTGGTTTGGCACGGTCTTCCACGACACAGAAAGCTCACAGCTACTTGTGACGGGCTTCCTTGTGAGTCGACCACAAAACCGCGCGGGCTTACCTCTATTGGTGAAGCGACTGTCAGGCGTATGGTCGAAGGGGTCGAATGCGTAAACAGATTTAGGTCTTCGGGATCGTAATCACCCGAGAAGCACGAGGAGCTCGCACGCCCTGAGTACAGAGATCCGTCTGTTCGTATCTCCAAGGTCTGGGGGCATCCGGTGGCTAACGCCTGTCCGCGTAATTTGGCGATATCCGATTGAAATTGATTGATTGTGTAGTTGAGTTGGTAGGCATCCGCAATCGCCCCAAGTCCAAGCGTAGCTACTCGCAACAACAGCCCGCTGATAAAAATCACAACCAGTACTTCGAGAAGAGTAAATCCGGATGAGTGCCTCATATACGAGGAGTTCTTCGGCGCAGTGGCGGATGGTCCTGACAGAGACGGAGAGAAGTGCGGTAAATACTCAAGCCTTACTACTCAGCTTCCCGATTACAGATGAGAGAAGATTGGATATCCGACCAGCAAAAGTTCACCGAGAAAGGTCGAAACAGTATGCAGATGAGGTACATGCGGTTGAAGGTCTTATCCGTGATTCTTCTCGCAGCGATGCCTCTTATACCCCTGCTGGGGTTTCACTTGAATGGAACTACCTGGTGGATTCAAGGATACTCGAATATCCCTACTACCGACTATCTTCTAGATCCTGAGCTAGCAGGTCTTGACGAGGCACATTCAGATGCAGACCGAGGCCTCAACAGAAAGCGCGCGATGCCCCGTAAAAATAGTCAACGAGCGATTCGACGAGAGGCGCGAGCCAGGATGGCAGATCTTCGAGTACTTTCGGGAAAGCTTAGATCGTTTCAACGGGAATTAGAGAACGTCTTGATTATGATCATAGTCATCTCGCTCGGTGCAGTAGCCTGCGGTGGATATCTCTTGGCTCGATCGGCAAAGCGTTCGCTTGCTATCTCCTCCGGAGACGTCGAACTTCACTGGCGCCACTTTCAAGACATACTCGATTCGATGAACGAGGGCATACTGGTAACCGATCTGGTGGGGTTTGTGACCTATGCGAACCCCCGCGCCCGTGCCTTTCTGGACCCCTCGAGTAGCGAGATACTCGGAGAGCACATAGCAACTTTGGTCACAGGTCGCTGGGATATCGATCGGAGCAGTGGACGCTCTCGTCGCGAGGCTAACCTCTGCCGTGCGGACGGAGATGTGCGAGAGGTGGTCATAGAACGTTCGAATCTGAATAATGGCCAAGGGGCTCTTCGTGGCATGCTGTTTGTGATAGAGGATATCACTGAGAAGAACCGACTTGCTCGCGAGTTAGCAGACCACCGAGATGTGCTCGCGCGTAGCGAGCGAATGTCAGCCTTGGGCACTCTCGGAGCAATAGTTGCCCACAAATTGAGTCAGCCCATCAGCTCGGTCAGGCTCTTTATTCAGCAGGTCAAGCGGGAAATCGGATCCAGTCCTGTTCCCCAGAGGGTTCATGACAATCTCGACGAATCGTTGGCGGAACTCGGCCGGATAGTGGCGCTCACCAAGCAGATGCTCAAGTCGGACAATGGGCAGCTTTCGGCACTCTCTAAGCCCTGCGGCGGTACTTCCGTGTTAAGTGCCGTCGTGAAGGTAACAGAGTCGCTACACGATGCGGCGCGACGCCGCGGAGTAGTTCTTTCGGTGTGTCGCGGGAGTTCAGATCTCCAGGTGCAGTGCTCGGCACTGGAGCTGGAGGAGATTCTCTACAGCCTCATTACAAATAGCCTGCATGCGGCCCCGCAGGGAGCTCATGCTCGGGTAGATATCGATGTCGAACATGCGGGCAACATGGCGATGATTACCGTAAGCGATACCTGCGACGGCATTCCTCCCGGTCATATCGACAAGATCTTCGATTGTTTCTTCACCACCAAACCTGAGGGTCAAGGGACAGGCCTGGGGCTCGCGATCGTCCGTCACATAGCGGAAAGATACGGAGGTAGAGTCGAAGTGAGCAGTGAGGAGGGATTCGGAACTTGTTTCATGATTTCACTACCGCTGATTCAGGAGGTGTATGGTGACGGCGTCACAGAAAGTATTCATTGTTGACGACGAGCCTCTGGTGCGGAGAGCTCTCAAGCAATCCGTCGAATCGCTTGGGGCGCATGTACTGTGTTTTCCAAGTGGTGAGCTGTGCTTGGAGGCCCTTCGGGATGAAAGGTGTGATCTTGTAGTCACTGACTTGACGATGCCTGGCATGGACGGGATCTCGTTGCTCGAACATATTCGCGAGGTCTCGCCACTCACATCGGTGCTCTTGGTGACTGGCTACGGTAGCGTCGCGACTGCAGTGGAGAGCATGCGGTTGGGAGCAGCTGATTTCATCGAGAAACCGCTCGACGAATCAGTTCTGTTGCCCAAGATACAGGCACTCTTGCAACTGCATG
>JBIIOE010000055.1:0-22723 GCA_044337105.1 Bdellovibrionota bacterium
GTTGGGAATGTCGACGACTTGAGTCCCGCTGAACAGAAGATTCTCGAGCTGGTTGCAGCGGGGAAAGCAAACAAAGAGATCGCGTATGTGCTCGACCGCTCTGTGCGTACCGTGGAAAACCATCGACACCGATTGATGAAGAAACTCGGCGCCAGTAGTACGGCGGAGCTGGTGAAGATAGCGTTGCTGCGAACGCAACGCCCGTCTAAACGCGCTCTAACACCGTAGCGATCCCCATACCTAGTCCGATACACATCGTGACGAGAGCATAGCGGCCTCCGCAGCGCTCCAGCTCGTCTACCGCAGTTCCGAGCAGCATCGCACCGGTTGCGCCCAGTGGATGTCCGAGAGAGATTCCGCCCCCGTTGACGTTAACCCTCTCGGGATCTATGCCCAATTCCCGAATAGTCATGATCGACACTGGCGCAAACGCCTCATTTATCTCCCAGAGGTCGATATCTGAGACTTTGAGACCGGCTCGTGCAAGTGCTTGCCTCGAAGCCTCCATTGGGCCCGTCAGCATGATGCGGGGAGCAGAGCCGATAGCGCGGTGAGAAACTATTCGAGCGCGCGGAGTGAGGGAGTGCTCCTTTAGAGCCTGCTCACTCGCGACCAGTATCGCTGCTGCTCCATCCACAATAGCCGAGGCATTACCCGCTGTGATAATGCCGTCCGGTTTGAATGCCGCCTTAAGAGAGGCAAGCGCCTCTATCGTAGTCTCGGGACGCGGATTGTCATCTTTATCCAGTACGACCGATGCCCCGTGCTCGTCTCGATGTGTGACTGGTACCAAGCTCTTGGAAAAGCGACCCTCCGCCATGGCCCGTTTCGCGTTTGCTTGTGACTTGAGAGCGAATGCGTCTGCATCTGCGCGCGATATTTTGAATTCTTCCGAGAGGATTTCTGCAGCTAGGCCCTGCTGGACGAGGTCGGGGTGATGTTGCTTGAGAAAAGAGCTCTCCTCTCCACCACAGTCACTGAACATTGGAACGCGTGTCATATGCTCGAGACCACCAGCAACAACTAGCTCGTATTGGCTAGATTCTATACCTGTGGCAGCAAAATTGAGAGCCTGCTGACCGGAGCCGCACAGCCTGTTGATCGTCGTCGAGGGAACAGTGAAGGGCCATCCGGCAGCCAACACTCCTGTTCTACCAACACACCAACCTTGCTCTCCTGTTTGAGTGACGCACCCAATTAGAACGTCCTCGACTTGGCTAGCGTCGAGACCGGTGCGCTGAATGAGGCTGTTGAGCGGATAGGTTATCAAATCAACAGGGTGTACTGTGGAGAATTTGCCTTTCTTACGGGCACGAGGAGTTCTCACTGCGTCGACTATATAAGCGGATCTCATCTAAACCTCCACGTAAGGCGAATAGGATATCTTCCCATTCCTGCAATTCGACGTGCCGAATCGGCACAACTTCATCGCGACACGAAAACATCCACCCTTCGATTCAACTGGCGACCAGCCTGGCTCGCATTGCTTGCAATCGGCTGAGATGCGCCTTGACCGCTGGTCTTGATACTGCCCATCGAGATGCCGCGAGTGCCGAGATACGCACTGACGGTGTTTGCTCGAGCAAGCGCTAGGCGGTCATTGTAGTCTGGGACGCCAGTGTCATCTGTATGCCCGACGACATTCACAGTCATGACATGAGGATTGGTCTTAATAGCTTCAGCGAGTGTCTCGAGATTTGCCACTGCCCCAGCTCTGAGGCTTGTGGCATCTTCGTCGAAAAAGACTTGGTATACACCGATCGATGCATCCGAGAGCGCAGCTCTGTCCAGATGACCTTGGATCTTTTCAAGCTCGAGCTGCGTTCCGATATTACGTATTTGCAGAGCCGTAAGCTCGCGCTCCTGCTTCAACAGAGCGCCTTCTCCCATGTCTAATCCACCACCTGCCAGCATGCCTGCTACGGCGCCAAATCCCGCTCCAACGGCTATGCCTTTGCCCGTTGAATCTACTTGATTGCCTACGACGGCACCGGCTCCTGCTCCCCAGCTTGCTCCGAGGACGGTTCCTGCGACGGTTTTGTCAGGGCCGGGTTGGGGATTAGAGCAGGATACGCAGATACCAAGAAGGAGAAGTGGCATGAAGAGAGTGGAGCGAGTGGGCGATTGTTTGAAACGAAGCTTCATGTCGATCTTCTCTCTGGTATTACGGTTCGTCATCAGCGCGCAAGAGCTGCACTGTGAAGGGGCCTCCGCGGCGCCCTTCGAGACCGAACTATTCGGAGTATCAGTAATTGACCCCGGCTAGTCCAAGCATATTAGAAACTATCTAGGGACGCGAGGCAAAGCCCACCCCAAGATCCGCTTTCCTACCAGGGAGGGGGTTTGCCTTGCTTCCCTAAGGTTTATCGGAAAGCTCCATATCGTACAAAAGAGGAATTAAAGACAGTAGGATTTTTCATTGGCTTTCGAACTCTGTTCGCCCTCATGGAATCTTGTCCCAAGCGCCTCGGGAACGTTGTTTGGGCGCATGTGTCCGAGTGGCTGAACTGTCTGAATCAAAGCGCGCAGAAAGATCTCGTTGCTGGTCGAAGGGAGATTCGTTCGAGTCTACGAAACTCTAGAGCGACGCAGGGCAAGCCGTATTGTCGCAAGCGCACCGATGATAGCAAGGAGTAGCCACGCCTTGTCGATCGGCAACACGGAGTACCATGTCATGAAGCTGACCAAGTTCACCTCCATCGGTAAGATCCCCTCGGAAAAGGGCAGGAGGGACGCGAGAGTTCGGCCGAGAGGATCAACCACTGCTGTCAGGCCTGTATTTGTCGAGCGTAAAAGAAATCTTCTGGTTTCAATCGCTCTGAAGCTCGCAATCATGTGGTGTTGGTAAGGGGCGACCGTATTGCCGAACCACGCATCATTGGTTTGATTGATGAGTAGCTGTGTGCCCATCTGAGCTGCGCGTCTTGCCAAATCGGGGATTACATCTTCGTAGCAGATTAAAGGAGACAGCTTTACGGCGGCATTGTTCGAAAGTTTATACGACAGCACGGAAGGCTCTGATCCTGCCGTGAACTGACCTGCGGTGGCATTAATGTCCTTGAGCCACGGAAGCGCGGAGCTAAACGGGGTGTACTCTCCGAATGGCATCAGGATCATCTTGTGATAAGGGGTATCGAGTGAGCCATCAGGTCGTACGAGGAGGGAGCTGTTGAAGAACTCTTCACGTGATGCCCACGTCAGGCCACCAACGAGAAACGCAGAACCGTCTCCCAAAAAAGGGAGTTCGGGTACGGTTCGCGCGTCCGAAGCCTGAGCTGGCATCCAATCCGTAATGGTGCTCTCGGGCCATATGATGAGGAGGTCCTTCTGTGAAACACCAGCGCTAAAATCAAGGTAGCGTTGACGGTTGACGGAAAAGGACTTTACGTCATGTTTCTCGCGGAGTGATACGTTTCCTTGAATCATTGCTGTTTGGACAGGAGTCTCGTACAGCGTGGGAACGATGCGCTCCATTCGGATTCCGTAAAGTACTGAAGATGCGAGGAGGAGCAGGGGAGGGACTTTGGCAACAAGAGGTGCGGCCTTACCTAGAATAGCTACCTCTAGAACCCACATCATCAAGAAGCTTATGCCCGTGACTCCGCTGAGGTCTGCCACTTGCGCGAGGGGCGCGAATCCGAGCTGTGTATGACCGAAGTCCCATGGAAAAATTCGTACCCAAAAATGAGTGGCTACGAGCCACGCTAAAGCAGTCCGTATCCCCCATCGGCTGCACCACTGAGGAAGGTGCTGCCACACGAAGCCCCAGATTAAGAAGCTTACTGCGCTCCCGCACACAAAGAGCGCAAATATGGCTACGGCCGCGATGGTTGGAAAACCGCCGAAATCCTTTATGGTCCCGTAAAGCCAGTAAAACCCCCCGAGGTGCGTCAGCATACCTCCGAAATACAGACGCTTGAGTCTGTTGTGAGGGGACGCCAGTGCAACTATCCACAAACCGATAGCTGTCCACCCGAGCGCTGCGCATCCGAGGGAGCCCGGAATCCACCAGGCCGCGACCGTTACGGCCGCGGCTATGAGGGAAAAGAGCCAGAGGATCACGTGAACGGATTCTCGCAGATCGATGAACCGGCCAAGAACGTTTCAATCCACAGGAGGCGATTGTACTTGGCAGTTCTTTCGCTGCGGCAGACAGAGCCCGTTTTGATCTGGCCTGCTCCGGTCGCCACCGCGAGGTCGGCTATCGAGGTATCTTCAGTCTCTCCGGAACGATGGGACATGATCGCTCGGTATCCATTCTCATGGGCAAGGTTGATGGCTTCGAGGGTCTCGGTCACTGTTCCGATCTGATTGAGCTTGATCAGGATTGCGTTTCCGACTCTGCGTTCGATGCCATCTGCAAGGCGCTTTACGTTTGTTACGAATAGGTCGTCTCCTACGAGCTGTACCATGCCGCCAATCTTCTCGGTCATCAGACGCCAGCCGTCCCAGTCGTTCTCGTCCAGGCCGTCTTCGATGCTCACGAGGGGATACTTACTCGCCCACCCTGCATACATATCGACGAGGTCTGCGGCAGAGAATTCCTCTTTGGAGCTCTTCTTGAAAATGTAGGTGCCCCTCTCTTTGTTGTAGAACTCGCTCGCTGCTACGTCGAGAGCGATCGAGACGTCGTTGCCGGGCTCGTAGCCTGCGTCGGAGATCGATTCGATCAGAGCATCCAGTGCCTCATTTGGTCCTTTGAAATCGGGAGCAAATCCACCCTCGTCACCGATGCCCGTGGAGAGTCCCTTCTTCTTGAGGTTCTTCTTGAGGGCATGAAAGACCTCTGCAGCGCAGCGTATGTTTTCGAAGAACGTGGAGGATACGTGAGGAACGATCATGAACTCCTGAAAGTCGAGAGAGTTGGCCGCATGGGCTCCGCCGTTGATAATGTTCACGAGTGGAACCGGGAGTCGTCGCGCATTTGCCCCTCCTATATATCGAAAGAGCGGAATCCCGAGCTGCTGCGCTGCCGCATGGGCAGCTGCGAGGCTGACGCCGAGTATGGCATTCGCACCCAGCCTACTCTTCGTCTCGGTGCCGTCGAGGTCGATCAGTTTCGAGTCGAGGCTCGCTTGTTCCAGGACGTCGTGTCCAGCCACTACGGGAGCGATTTTGTCCTTGATATTTTCCACAGCTGTGAGCACGCCTTTCCCGAGGTAGCGCGACGCGTCGGTGTCTCGTAGTTCTAGGGCCTCGTGCTCGCCGGTTGACGCACCCGAGGGCACCATGGCCGAGCCTTGAACACCACTCTGAAGGGTGACCGTGGCTGCTACGGTAGGAAAGCCTCGAGAATCTAGGCACTCGTAAGCGGTGACGGAAGATATCGCGCTGGATTTCATGTTCGTTCCTATAAAAAAATGGTACCTGCCTCCCCCTTGCGGATTACGCTGTCGGGTTGACGATGCAGAGCCAGGAGTCTACCTCGCAACGCTCGAAAAAGTACATGGGGTTGGGGGCTAAGGCGAGCTTCTGCGGAGGTCGCTATTTTGAGTCCGCCTGGGGGGCTTTTTGTCAGGCTTCCCTCGTTCAGCTAAGCGGGTTAGTCTACCTCGTATGCGAGTCTCTGGCCCACTTCTGATAGTAGCTTTCGCCCTTTTGATAGCTGGAATCTCTTTCGTCCTCGACGATGGGTTCGCCAAAGTAGCTAGCTTACGCCGCAGCGTGGAGCAGCAGCAGCGAACGAATGCCAAGCTTGTCGAGGGTGTTGATTCTCTGAAACGGGAGGTAAACGGCTTGCAGAACGACCCTCGCTTGGTCGAGAAGGCCGCTCGATCGGAGCTTGGTATGGTTCGGCCAGATGAGATGATCGTCATCTTCGAGAAGAGCAAGGAGGCCACTGGTGGAGCGAGTCGGTAACCTTCTCGGTCAGTTCGCCAACCTCAAGCCTCGCACGGGGGAACGGCGAGAATCCGGTGTCACGGCTGTCGAAACAATGCCCAGGCCGGCGACGCCTGGGCCAAATCACATTGCAGCGCGTTCAAACGAGCGCGTAGAGATAGCCGAACGATCGATAGAATCGCAACAAAATAGTCCCGAGGATCGAGCCCGGCACTATCAGCCACGACGCCGACGAGCAGGGGGATCAACTGACCTAACCAAGATTAAGGGTATTCTTTCGAAGGCCTTGGCGCACAAGGGGCTGGACAAGAAGATCGAGAGGTACGAGTTCATCTTGCACTGGCACGAGATCGTGGGGGAGTCCTTGGCGCGCATCTCCAAACCGGAATGCATACACAACAGGACCCTGATTGTGAGGGTTGTGCACTCAACGTGGGCGCAGGAGCTCGCCTTCATGAAGCCAGTTTTGATTCAAAAAGTTATCCCCTACCTCCGAAAGGGGGATAGCATCGACGATATCGTTTTCAGGGTCGGCAGCGTAAGCTGACGCCACCTTTCAGACAGATGTATTCGTTTCGCTTCTTTCGCTCAGTACAAGCTCAACGCCGAGAGCTCTTGTCTGCCTCGGAGTATGCAGACGTGGCGGTCGATCCGCTGTTGCGCCACACCTTAGATTCGTTGGGGGAGCTCGGGACGAACAGAAGCAAGCCCCTCGATCGCCGTGCCATCTGGTTGGGTAGCATACGCACCATCAAGCCACTGCTGGTGAGGAGCGCTCTGTGGCAAGGTGCGTCTGCCGCCGGTATGGTGACAGCTCTCCTTGCGGCTCGCTACATCTTATCCGCAGATTTAGCCACGGCCATGATTGTGGCGCTGTGTCTCACCTATCTTTTGGCTGAATCTGGGAGGCACTGCGTGTTCTTTTTTGACCTTCAACGCAGGGCCCAGATCGCGCGAGGCATTCAGCTGTTTCTGTTCGACAAGGTCAATAAAAAGCTCTTGGTTTTGGATTCACACTTCAATCCTGAGTTTTCGTCAGGCAATGTAAAGACCCTGTTGTCGGGAGATGTCGAGGCGGTCGAGGATTTTATCACAACCGCCTTGGGAAGTTGGGTGCCTGCGATCGTCATTCTCACGGTTACAACAGGGCCAATAGTCATGCTCACAGGCGTGATGGGGTTAGTCGGGATAGCCATCGCGCTCCTGCAGGTTCCGATCGCACTGTCACTCGCATTACTGTTGGAGCGCTACAAAGATCTCCGCCAAACCGAACAGGATCGCCTTACCACGACGATAGGAGAGTGGGTGCGAAACGTGCGGCTGGTTCGGTATCTCAATTGGGAGTCGGTCATCGCAAGGCGAATCAGAGATGCGCTTCGGCGTTTCTCGGTCGCTGCCGGTAAGGCTCATTTTCTCGTATGTCTGGCATACGGGATCTCTTATTCTTGGTGGGCCATGCCTATTTTGGGCATGCTCGTATATAGCGCGTACGTTGGCACTCCACTCTCCGCAACGGAGTTCTTCCCTTCGGTCTGGTTTCTGTCGCTCTTGTCCAATCAGATCCAATTTCTACCGCACTCCCTGACTCAGTTTGGGGAGGCATCAGCCGCTGTTTCTCGATTGGTGCGGTTTTTTTCGCTACCTGAGGTCAATCGGCATTTCCGAACCGAGGCTGCGGCGTGCATGACCGATGAGTTGGGCTTCCCCGTTCGCATCCATGTACAGCATGTCACGGTGTCGTACCCCACTGGCGAGGCTCTTCGGGACATCTCTTTGTCGGTGGAGCTCGCGACACATATTGCGGTGGTGGGAGAGGTGGGCTCTGGTAAGACCACCTTGCTTAGGTTGCTCATCGGAGAGCTAGCACCGCAATCAGGAGAGATAGAGGTTGAGTTTTCGAGTGGGATCCGCGCGCCGCTCTGGAATGCCGAAGTCTACTCCAGATATCGCGCTTCGATAGCGTATGCTCCTCAGGAGCCATTTCTTTCGAACGCCTCGTTGCGAGATAATATCGACCTTTCGGTTCGCAAAGACGACGCGGAAGTCGAGCATGCCGCAGACCGAGCCTGTCTCACCCCCGACATTGAGCTGTTCCCGCAGGGTTTTCGGGAAGAGGTTGGCGAAACCGGTATAAACCTGAGTGGAGGGCAGAAGCAGCGGGTCAGTCTTGCGCGAGCTTTCGTTTCAGGTCGTCCGTTCTTTTTTCTCGATGACCCGCTTAGTGCAGTTGATTCCACCAGCGAGCGCACACTCTTTGCACGCTTTATGAGCGATGCTCGCGGTTTTGTGCTCGTCTCTCACAGAATCGACGAGCTCGGCGCGTGTGATCGTATTCTTGTTCTCGATGATGGTAGAGTCGTGGAGGATGGTAGACCCGACGAACTTCTCGTGGCGCCGTCATCACGCTATCGGGCCTTCATAGAAGCCCGCATGCGAGTGGAGGAGCATGGAAGCTAAATCCTTTACCTCTCGGGAAACCATATTCTCGATCGGCCGTTCCTATGCGACCCTGCACCGGTTTGTAGCGACACTCCCACTTCTTCGCGCCTTGTTCCTGCCCACTGTCGTGCTCAGTGTGATTGCGGTAGCGCTTCCGCAACTGTTTCTCTGGCTTTCTGGTTATTTTGTTCAGTGTGCCTCTGAGCATGGTTGTGCAGTAGATGTGCCTGTGTTGGGTCTGGTTGTTGATGTGTCGCTATGGATGTTGGCGCTGATAGCGCTCGTCTCGTTCGTGGTTCGACTCCTGTCGTGGGTGGTCTTTGAAATAGGAGGATTGTGGTCTCTGCAGAGCTTTCATCAGCGCATGGTGCGAGGGCTGCAGGGAGTCCGCACTACCTTCTTCGATGAGAACCCGTCTGGGCGTCTGATTAACCGGATGGTCAACGATTACGAAAATCTGCGTTCGTCGTGTATCGTACGGATGGGAGATTCGATGCAGGCGCTACTCGAAGTGCTGAGCGTCGCGGTCATGGTCCTCTTCGCCCATCCTGCGGGTGCCATACTGATCGCACCGACGGTGGTTTTGTTCCTTTATATTCAATGGGGCGTGGCTCCGATGTTGCAGCGTCTTTCGACAGTTCGCTCCATCAGGCTCGGCGAGGTGATCCATCGTGAAACGGACATTATAGAGGGTGCTCGGGCGTTCCTGCTGTACGGTGCAGAAGGTTCCCTTCTTCGCCGGCTTCAAACGGCGGTGACGCGCTATGTGCAGATTCACCTGCTGCGTGTGAAGATCGAGGCGTGGGGACGGTTACTGTCTAGTCTCGTCACCGCCACGTATGGGTTTCTTGCGCTTCTCTTGGTCGCCTTGGCGGTTCGGGACGGCTCGCTCTCTTTGATCATGGGAGGCGCCATCATCACGGTGATTCTCCGCTTGGCTCCTGCATGTGGATGGCTTGCCTGGTCTGTTGGTCTTCTCATCGAGTCAATCGGTGTGATCAAGAGATCCTTCGAAATTGCCGACCTGCCCACACAGGAGAAGGAAGAGTTCGCGACTAGTCCACGAAGGAGTGATCGTATCGCGCTGGCTTCTCGCGGGGATCTGGACTTCGTCGATTATTCCATGTCCTATCGTATGGACACACCGTGCATCCTCGAGGACATTACGCTCACGATTCCTGCCGGTTCCAAAGTCGGTATTGTTGGTCGTACCGGTTCAGGAAAGACTTCGCTGATTCAAAGTCTCTTCCGCATGGTGTACGTCAGAAAGGGGGACATAGTGTTCGATGGCGTGTCTCTATTGAAAGCGGATGTTCGTGATGTTCGAGAGTTGTTTGGAGTTGTGCCGCAGGATCCGTATCTCTTTGCTGGGACCCTGAGGAGTAATTTGGATCCCGATAGCTGTTTGTCCGATGAACGGCTCCAGAGCGCCTTACGCACGGTCGGGCTCGATATCTCTTTGGACGAGTCAGTCTCGGAAGGGGGAAAAAACATATCAGTAGGTGAGCGTCAGCTGCTCTGTCTTGCCAGAGTGCTGGTGCATGATAGGCCGATTATCCTCCTCGACGAGCCTACGAGCGCGGTTGATAATATTACCGACATGAAAGTCCAGCGTGTGTTGCATGGGGCTTTTGCCGATCGCACGGTTATCACCATCGCGCATCGTGTCGACACGTTACGGAGCTACGACTTGGTCGTAGAGATCCGACAAGGGCGCCTGGCGCGAAGGGGGCCACCGCACGAGATCCTGCCGCTCCTTTCGGCAGTCGATGTTGAATGAGTGAGCCAAGTAGTCGTATTACAACTCAGAACACATTTCGGAATTTGATGCCAGGCAGGCTCGGCACACTCTCTGGCATGTTTTACCTCGCATATCTGGGTGAATTCGAGATATAAACTGCGGTCATGGAAAGATACGTCGGAGCAATAGAGGCGGGGGGTACGAAGTTCAATTGTGCCGTGGTTGGCGCGGACCTGGAGATCGTCAGCGAAATTCGGATACCAACCATAACGCCTGCGGAGACGCTCGGATGTGTGGTCGAATTTTTTCGCACTAGTCAGGTGGCGATTGATGCAATTGGTGTCAGCAGCTTTGGTCCTTTGGATCTTAATCGCAGTTCGCCGCAGTACGGTCACATCACAACTACACCGAAGCTAGCGTGGCGCAACGCAGATCTTCTCGGACCGCTCCGACAATTCGGCGTGCCGGTTGCATTCGATACTGATGTCAATGGAGCGGCCTACGGGGAGTTCAAGTTTGGTGCGGCCAAGGGCCTCGATACTTTCGTATATTATACCATCGGTACAGGCATCGGCGGAGGCGGGATGATTGGCGGAAAGCTGATGCATGGACTGACCCATCCGGAAATGGGGCACATGATGCTGCCCCACGATAGGGTAGGGGATCCGTTCGCAGGTTGTTGTCCGTCGCACGGTGATTGCTTCGAAGGTCTGGCGTCAGGACCGGCGCTAGCGCAACGGTGGAGCTCGGACCCTACAGGGTTCGACATTGATCATCCGGCATGGCAGCTCGAAGCTCACTACATAGCGCTGGCTTTGGCCAATACGGTTTCTGTTCTTTCTCCGCAAAGAATTGTGTTGGGAGGAGGTGTCATGCAGAACGAATTCCTCTTTCCTCTCATTCGTTCCAAGCTCGTCCAGATACTGAACGGATACGTGCAGCATCCGACAATTCTCGAGGATATAAACTCGTTTGTCGTGCCTCCCGGCCTTGGGGCGTCTTCGGGTGTGCTCGGTGCGGCAGCATTGGCTTTTGATGCGGTGGTGGTTGGAGGCTCCCAATAGCCTGCTCTTACTCATCTTGATTGGGGCTAATTGGTCTGCTAGCGTCATTAAGGCGTCCAGCGTCGTGCAGTGAATGGCCCATCGAATAGACGGCGACGGAATTAGCTTCAGCGGCCTGTTAGGGTAGTAAGTCATGGCGTATACAGTTTTAGTCTCCACCTCGAGCTTTATCGATACGCCTGGAGCGCACGTGACGAAGCTTCAGGAGTCTGGCATCGAAGTAGTCAAAGCGCGTGGGCCGTTGAATCAGGATCAGCTGCTTTTTCACATCGGAGATGGCAAGAAATTCGACGCATTTCTGTGTGGTGAAGACGACTTCAATGCGCGTGTTTTGCAGGCAGCAGCTCCTCGCGCCAAAGTAATCAGTAAGTACGGCGTCGGCCTCGACAAGATAGATCTTTCCGAGGCGAGTCGGCTTGGTATCAAGGTCACCAATACGCCCGGCGTAAATCACACAACTGTAACGGAGCTGACCTTCGGATTGTTGTTGAGCTTGACTCGTTGCATACCCGAACACAATGCAATCGTGCATCGGTGTGAATGGAAGCGCCAGACAGGGCGCGAGCTTGCCGGTAAGACGTTGGGTGTGTTGGGGTTTGGACGAGTGGGCAAGGAGGTAGCCAAGCGCGCCATGGCGTTCGGTATGAACGTTCGTGTGTTCAATACGTCCTGGTCGGCGCAGCATTCGGCGTATCTTGAGCTGTTGGGCAAGGTTTTTGCGGATCCTTTGTTCTCGGAGTATCCTCCTTCGATTCAACACTCCCTCAAAGATGAAGAGTTCTTCCCGAATGTGGATTTCCTGTCGGTTCACATGAGCTTGACCCGTGACAATCAATTTTTCATCAATCGTCGCCGTTTGAATATGTGCAGGCGAGGGGTGTTTGTGGTGAACGTGAGTCGAGGGGCACTCGTCGATCAACGAGCGATGGCCGAGGCGGTAAAGAGCGGTCAAGTGGCAGGATATGGAGCAGATGTCTTGGACCCCGAGCCTGTTCAGCCGGAAAATCCTCTTTTGGGTTTGCACAATGTGCATCTGACGCCGCACATCGGGAGCAGGACGTACGAAAGCGTAGTGCGACAAGGATCGGCCGCCGTCGATAATCTTATTCAGGCTCTGCAAGAGCACACATTAAAGGCAGCGGCGACTTCTTGATGTGCTTGCAGGTCGAATAGCTACCTGAATACTCCGCCTCCGTTGGCGAACGTGCTCGAGGAATGCTTCCTCGACAGGGCGCGCCTGTTGTCGAGGAGTACGAGAGGTGTATTTGCTACTGACGAGGTTATGTACGCCCAACGTTCCAGAGGGGTACCCCTCTTGTGTTGTAAAAAAGGGCACTATTGATGGATTTTCTTCGTTTCATTCCCAAAGCGTATCTCAGCTGGTTTGTTGGGCATTTGATTCGGCTCCCGCTCCCGGCACCGCTGGCCCGGCTATCTATAAGGGTTTTTGCCAAGCTTTATTCGATCGAACCTTCTATGGCGACACTCCCGCTCTCCGGATATCGGTGTATCGGGGATTTTTTCATAAGGGATCTGCGTCTGGAGCTGCGCCCCATCGCAGGGCCAATTGTATGCCCTGTCGATGGCAAGCTCCGCTCTTGTGCTGATCTCGATGCGGAAGGCGATGTTACGCAGGTGAAGGGCGTCTCGTATAAAATCGCTGATCTACTCGGTAATGACCCTCTTACGGAGCGCTTTCGTCAGGGGCAGCTTTGGAACTTCTACCTCTCTCCGCAGGATGCTCACCACATTCATTCGCCCGTTGATGGAAGGATAGTGAAGACCATTCATCTTCCAGGAGCCTTGTGGCCCGTCAATGATTGGGCGTTACACTCAATTCCTGGCTTGTTCGCGGTGAACGAAAGGGTTGTAACCTTCATCGAAAGCGACCTCGGGTTGGTTGCGGTAGTGATGGTCGGGGCGACTAATGTGGGTCGGATTAAATTGTCGTATCTTGATGTGGAGACCAACAAGGCGCCATGGAAGAGATCGAGTCCTCGGACCTTCGAACATTCATCGCCGATAGATATAGCTCGAGGCGCGAAGCTAGGCACGTTCAAGATGGGCTCGAGCGTCATCTTGGTCACCGAGCGGCGATTGGCTCCGATGGATCTATACGAAGCAGGGATAAAGGTAAGGTATGGATCCTGCTTGAATGAGTTGACTGGAACTCCGGCGTAGTTCGAGAGTAGTTCTGCGCGGGATTAGTCGGAGTGAGCCCCCAAGTCTCATGTAACCACCGCCCCTCGCTTCCATAAGGACTCGAGGGGTGGTGGTGTTCCACACGGACAGTTAACGAATATAACGGTTTAGCACCATCTCGAAGAGTTCTTGGCGTCCGGAGACGTTGGGCGATATTTCGCCCTTGTCGAGCATGTACTTCTCGAGAGTCTCGAAGGTCGCAGACCCTTCGGATATCTCGAGACCTACTCCCTTTTCCCAGGACGAATAGCGCTGATCAACCATCTCCTTGATGACACCATCCTTACGGATCTGTGCGGCGATTTTCAGTCCGTGAGCAAACGCATCCATCGCCCCGATATGAGCATAGAACAGATCGATCGGCTCAAAGCTCTCTCTTCGTACTTTTGCGTCGAAGTTGAGTCCTCCGCGGCCTAGTCCCCCTTGTTCGAGCACGGAGAGCATTACCTGCGCGGTGGTATAGATGTTGGTCGGAAATTGATCGGTGTCCCAACCGAGCAGTTCGTCTCCGCGGTTCGCATCGATTGAGCCGAGCATTCCGTAGCTGCTAGCATAGGCAAGCTCATGTCCCATCGAGTGTCCTGCGAGGGTCGCGTGGTTGGTTTCGATGTTGAACTTGAACTCCTTCTCGAGACCGTAGGTTCTCAAGAACGCCATGCATGCTGCGCAATCGCTGTCGTATTGATGGGTCGTAGGCTCTTTAGGTTTAGGCTCAATCAGGAACTGCGCATCGAGGCCAATCTTGTTGCGGTAGTCCACGGCCATGCTGAGGAAGCGACCAAGATTGTCGAGCTCCCGCCTTAGTTGGGTGTTGAGAAGGCTCATGTATCCCTCTCGTCCGCCCCAGAACACGTAATTTACTCCACCAAGCTCTTTGGTGACCTCCATCGCCTTCTTTACTTGTGCAGCGGCGTACGCAAAAACGTCTGCGTTGCAACTTGTTGATGCACCGTGCACGAAGCGCTTGTTGCTGAAGAGATTCGCAGTGCCCCACAGGAGCTTGATGCCGGTGCGTGCCTGCGCATCCTTGAGTTTCGCCACTACGGCATCGAGGTTCTTGTTGCTCTCTCGCAAATCCTTGCCTTCCGGTGCTACATCGCGATCGTGAAAACAGTAGAAGGGAACACCGAGCTTTTCCATGAACTCGAAAGCAACGTCTACCTTCTTCAGGGCCATGTCGAGAGAGTTAGAGCCGTCGTCCCACGGTCGTACGGCGCATCCAGGGCCGAATGGGTCGCTGCCAGTTCCGCAGAATGAGTGCCACCACGCCACCGCGAAGCGTAGGTGATCCTTCATGGGTTTTCCTTCGATGAGCTCGTCCGGATTGTAGTGACGAAATGCGAGGGGGTTTCGGGAATCGGGCCCTTCGTACTTGACTGTAGGGATGTCGAAATATTGGGTCATGTTTTCTCCTGTGTATGTGCTTAGGGAGGCGGGGCGAAATCGCTCCCTGCTGCTTTCTCGCTACGGGTAGGTTTCGCCTCGCTTCCTTCGAGCCTTTTGTTTCAGTTCGTTGACCGAACCGAGACATGCAGCCTCGTATGGTCGCCTCTTGTTGGATTAAAAGTTCCCCGCGAGGCAGCGGCTAGTGCTGGGAGCGTCTTACGACGACGCTCGAGGATACAACTTCAGAAGAATGAGCCGGGACAATAGCAATTCTACAGCGGGAAGTACATGAAATCATGTCGAGAGAAGCCGGAAAAACCCGGTATGTTCAGTGCACATGGCTAATCACTGATCTGCTTGAGGTTGGTCGCAGAAATGCCTTGCAGATCGCGGGATAACGAGCGAATTTCGTGACGGCGGTGTGACACAGCGCGAGTATTTGCTTGAGATCTGAATGCTCTGTGGATTCCTGGAGCTAATTGGTGTGTATCCCCGTGGTTGCCACGTAGACGTAGGATAGGTGTAGTATGGCTCAGTCGAATCTCTTGCAGGAGTTCAGCGTTTCGTACTCGTACAGCGTTCATTTTACCGAGAATGCTTTCGATATCTCGAATAGCCTATTGAGAGATCTTGTAACGGCGCAGTCTCGAAGTGCTGGTTCTTTCAGCAGTAGAATCGCTTTCGTGATAGAAGAGGCAATTTCCCAACTGCACCCGACTCTGATCTCGAGTATAGAAGGGTACTGCCGTACGCTCCTTCCGGAGGCGCTTTCACGAACGGGCATCCTTGAAATTGCTGGGGGAGAGTACTGCAAAAATACTCCTGTAGTTCTCGAGCGTCTCTACGATTTTCTTCATCGGGAAAAAATCTGTCGGCACTCCTATGTAGTCGTCATAGGTGGAGGGGCTCTCATAGATGCGGTCGGATATGCGGCTGCTACGACACATCGCGGAGTACGTCTGATTCGAATGCCTACGACGGTTTTGGCGCAGAATGATGCTGGAATCGGGGTGAAGAATAGTGTCAATGCCTTCGGTAAGAAGAATTTTATCGGCACCTTTGCTCCAGCCTATGCCATAATCAATGACGCTGAATTCTTGAAATCCCTTCCCATGAGGGATTGGATGGCTGGTACGGCCGAAGCGATCAAGGTCGCCTTGATAAAAGACGCGGCATTCTTCGAGTCTTTGGAGCAATCCGTCGCTAGCCTTCTGTCGAGAGACATGTCGGCTATGCAGAGCCTCATTCACAGATGTGCTCAGCTGCACCTCGACCACATCACGAAGGGTGGAGATCCGTTCGAATTGGGGTCGTCCCGGCCGTTGGATTTTGGGCACTGGTCTGCGCACAAGATCGAAGCTCTGGCGGGGCACACGATTCGTCATGGAGAGGCGGTGGCAATCGGAATTGAACTCGACGCGGCATATTCGTTTTTGAATGGGTATCTCGACGAGGGGGCCCTCTTCCGTATTACCTCGCTTTTCGACGCACTAGGGTTTTCAAAGTGGCGCGATCACCTCAACTTATTGCTGGAGAATGGGCGCCTTTCTGCTGCACTGAGGGAGTTTCAGGAGCATCTCGGAGGCGAGTTACACATCACTTTGCTCAGCGCCATAGGTAGGGCGGTTGATGTTCACTCTATCGACCATGACAAGATGCTAGGGGCCATAGAGCTCATTATGTCGTTGTCTCGAAGTGTTGCGCGATCTGAGGTCGCAGCCGCTTAGTGGCTTTATGTGCAGGGGAAGACCTTTCCTGGATTCATAATACCGTGAGGGTCGAAGACACGCTTGATGCCTTGCATGAGCTGAATCTCGGCGCTCGAACGGGTGTAGTGAACGAAGTCGCGCTTGAGTAGTCCCACTCCGTGCTCCGCTGATATGCTGCCTTTGTAGCGTTGCACTGTTGCAAAAACGGTGTGATCAGCTTCGTGGCAAAGGTCCCAAAAATCCTTGTCTTCAAGGCCCGCCGGTTTCAAGACGTTTACGTGCAGATTGCCATCACCGACATGGCCGAATATGACCACCTTGAAATCAGGATAGGCGGCTCCGATGGAGGTATGAAGCTCTTTCACGAAAGTAGGTATAGCCGTTACGGGCACTGAGATGTCGTTCTTGTGGATCGTGTAATGGGTGGAGAGCGTTTCACTGATCAGGTCTCTCAGGTCCATGAGCTCTTTTGATTGGGCTGTCGATTCGCTCACAACTACATCCTGGATCAAGCCGTTTTCGAATGCTGCTCCGAAAACGCGCATGACGTCGTCTGTAGCGCCTGAATCACTGAGTTCTATTTCGACCAGAATATAGGTCGGGTAACTGTCGACAAAAGGGTTGCGCAGCCCACGACGCACGATCACTTCGTCCAATGCACTTTGTTCCATGAACTCGAAAGCTGAGAGCCCGGTTAGGTTGTCGCGGCAGTATGACAGCAGGGGCAAAATGGCCTCGTTTCCGGACAAGCCACACAGCACCCGTGTGGTATCTTTCGGAGGGCTCGCGAGTCGTAGCGTAGCTTCTGCAATAATACCAAGCGTACCTTCGGAACCGATGAACAAAGAGCGCAGGTCGTATCCCGAATTGTTCTTGAACAGGGAGCCGTTGAGTTCGAGGATCTCACCAGTGCCAGTAACGACCTTGAGACCTACTACCCAGTCTCGCATGTTTCCGTACTTGATGACCCGGATACCCCCCGCATTCGTGGCGATATTACCCCCGATCTGAGAAGACCCGCGACTCGAGAAATCGACTGGAAAATAGAGGCTGTGTTCTGATGCGCTCATTTGTACCTTCTCGAGGGCGACGCCAGCTTCACATCGGATTGTTCGATCGACTCGGTTGAGCTCGAGGATTCGACGCATGCGATCGAGTGAGATAACGACCTCTCCATTAATCGCAGTTGCTCCGCCGCTTAGGCCCGTTCTGCCTCCCGAGGGCACCAGAGCTATTCGAGCGTCGATGCAGCTCCGCACGATTGCTTGAATGTGCTCCACTGATTCCGGCAGTACCACCATTGAGGCCCGCGGTTCGAAGTCCTTGAGCCAGTCGCGCCCATAGAAGGCACACGAGTCTCGGTCTGTCAGGATCAGATGAGGTGGAAGTTTTTCTCGGAGGGTGGCAGCTAAGGAGTCGATATTATTCATTTATATTTCCTGAAGCAGGGGGCTGACTCTCGACGATACGTGGAGGAGAAGAAAACACCGCACTTGGTGTGTCCGGTCTCTCGCAATTGTGTAGGAACCAGTTAGTAATCCATGCGTACTCTGTCAAGATTCCACACTCGGCTTTCACTCTACAAGGAGTGGATTAAGCGTTGGCGAAGTTGGCCTGTCAAGGAATGGATCGAGGCGGCGCAGCATTATCGCGCTGGTCGGTACGAGCAGGCCCAGGAGCTGTACAAGAAAGGCTTGGCGGATAAACCGACCAGCCCGGCTCGCGTGAACGCTCTCTTGGATCTCTCTCACTGTGCTTTCAGACTGAAGAATTTCGATGAGGCAGAGTTCGCGCTGCGACAGGCCGTAGCGTGTAGTCCCCATGAACGTGAAACCTACGTACGATTGGCGCGGCTGCAGCTCTGGCTCGGATATGCGACCGAAGCTGCTTGGACGATGCGAGCCTGCTTGACGAAAGTGCAGGTTGACCCTGAATTGTTGACGATCTTCATCACTGCTGTGGTGGAAAGCGGTGGGGTTTCCTATCTCGTGGATGAAGCTCGTGAAGCCCTCAAGCTCTTGCATTACGAGGTCGAGGCGTATCCCCGTTTGGAGGTAGCTCGTGTACGGCTCGAGCTCTTGGTTAGTGAGTCCGAATGTGCTCGTGATGACCTCGCGAAGCTGGCCTCCCTCGATCGAGGGCCATTTGATGCTGTCGTGTCCTATGCTCAAGTTCTTTTGGACGACGGCAAGACTGCATATGCTAGGCATCATCTGCACAGAGCCCTGGTGGTCTCCTCTGAGAATCCGCGTGTTTTGAGACTTCTTGCCAGCAGCTATCTGAAGGAAGGGGTGTTCTTCGAGCCGGAATATGCCGTGCAGCTGGCTACATTGGCTTGTCAGCATACGGCATGGAAGGGAATCCATGAGATGCATACCTTGGCCGAGGCCTATGCATTGAGCGGAGACAAGATGTCGGCTCTCCTCATCGCTACTAAGGCCAAGGATACGGGTGGACGTCTTCTCGGCTCCTATCGAGACGCCAAACACCTCGATAGATTGATCCAACGACTGTCTGTCGGAACGCAGGCCTGAGGCAGTATTCACCTGCTACGAAGAGTAGGTGTGCTGGTTGTATTGCGCTCCAATTCCATGCACAGTGACGTGAATGCGAGTCCATCGAGCCGCTCCTCTGATCGGTAATGTGATCTGAGCGGCTGACATCGGACGTCGTTCGAGGCATGATGCAGCTGTGGTTACGCGAGCTTCCCGAACATGGTTTTCCGATCTCGTTGCGGTCGTCGCATCGGCGCCGCAGCTATCGGAGTTGACCGGTTTCACAGTCTCTTTTGTCGTCGATGGTGAGAAACTGGGGCTCGATCTGGCTCGGCGTGTTCCCACCGATGCGGCCCAGGCGTGCTGTTGCTTAACAGCTAATGATGACGTGTTCGAGCGGCTGGTACGAGGTCAAACCACCCTCCAAAAGGCGTATAGGAGTGGAGAACTCGAAATGAGTGGAGATCCCCAGAGTTTGTTGCGGTTGGTCTATGTTTTCGAGCGGAGTAGTACAGCGTTGAGCAATTGACCTCCACTTTGCGAGTACAGGTAGGCATCCAGGCTGCACAGGCTAGCTTCGAAGAGTGAGCAGTGGGCTATTGGTGCGTATGCGCTACAAAGGGACACCCATGTGTTTGACGTAGAGGGGGCCGAGAAGGTTATAATTGCGAGTTGAGCCCAGTTGTCGACATAACTCGTTTTCGTGAAGGTATCTTGTGTCGTTAGAGGAAGTTTATCAGGAAGTGATCCTGGATCACTACAAGACTCCGCGTTGTCAGGGTGTACTTATTAATCCCGACAAGAAGATAGATCTGCACAATCCGCTGTGTGGGGACCAAATTTCTCTTACCGTCAAATTCTCCGGGGATGCGATCAGCGAAATCGCTTTCACAGGGCACGGGTGTTCCATCAGTCAGGCGACTGCGTCGATTATGGCGGAACTGCTGAGAGATAAATCAAAAGCGGAAGCGTCTCGTCTCTCCAAGCTTTTCAGATCTATGATCAAGAGCGAGGAGTCCGGGAGCGTCTTGGAGGATTTGGGAGATGCGCTCGCCTTGGAGGGTGTAAAGCGCCACTCCGCACGCATCAAGTGCGCTCTCTTGGCATGGGACTGTATCGACAGGGCACTTTCCGAAGAGCATGTTGGTGGTAGCATGCGTGATGAGGTGCCCTAAGGAAGCGCGGCAAAACCCAGGGGCCCCTGTGGGTAGGTTTTGCCTTGCTTCCTTCAGGGCCCGTCTACACAGACACGAGACCGTCGGCGATCGCCATTTTTACCAACTCAGCGTTGGTTTTGACTTCCAATTTTTTCAAAATGTTAGAGCGGTGCGTGTCGACCGTCCGGGTGCTTATATGTAACTGCTTGCTGATCTCCCGGTTGGGGCAACCGTTTGCAAGCAGAACGAAGATCTCTCGTTCGCGAGGAGAAAGGGAGGCTATGAGTGTTGCGTGCTTGCTGTCGCTACCATTCGAGGCCATGAAGCGTTCCGTGACTGATGGACTCAAGTAGGTCTTTCCATCGAGAACGGAGTGGATAGCAAACTCCACTTCGCGCATGTCGGCTTGTTTCGGCAGGAATCCTCGTGCTCCCGCTCCTAGCGCTGAACGGATGCTCCGTTCGGACTCATCAGCTGACAGAACCAGCACAGGGGTATCGATTCCTCGGCGTTTGAGCTCTTCTATGGTGGAGATGCCGTTCACATTCGGCATGGCGAGATCCAAGAGGATGATGTCGACAGTTGTATTGGACAGTCGTGACAGCAGCTCCGAGCCGTCGGAAGCCTCGGCCACAACCTGAAAAGTCCCCCGATGAGCGAACGCCTCAGATAGAGCCTGCCTCAACACCAAGTGGTCATCGACCAAAAAGAGCTTGATATTCGGCTGCTGTGCTTCGTTTATGTCGTTGCTCATAATGCTTCCCTCAGATGCTGACCTTGACGATCAAAATTCGCTCGTAGGGGTGTATACGGATTGTTCGTAGGACAGGTTGAGATTTCGGGGCAAAACTACGCGCTTTAGAGCTGATCGGGGAAAGCTTTGGTTTATAAGTGGTTGTTCTGTCTGGTGAAAAAGTTGCAGGGCAGGTCGTGTCGAGCGCTCGAGCAGGCAGCCGTGACAGGATCGACGTGTAGTGGATGGAGGTGTGTGAAGGAATGTCGACAATTGATTTGCAAATTGAAGAGAGGGCGCTAATCTATGCGCGTTCCGCTTTTGCAGTAAGGAGGTGATTTCCTCCCTTACCTGCCGTCGAATGTTATCGGGAGGCTCTTCTTCATGAAGCTCAGAGGTACCTATACCGCCATCATATCCCCCTTCAAATCTGATCAAACTTTCGATGCCGCAGCTTTCGAAAAGCTTGTAGTGCGTCAGGTGGATGCTGGAGTCGAGGGCATCGTCGTAGTTGGAACCACGGGTGAGGCGCCGACAGTGGACATAGAGGAATCCATCGATATCTTCGAATTGGCGCGGGAGATAGCGGGACACAAGTTGCAGTTGATTTTTGGGCTTACATCGAACAGCACCAAGACGCTGCTGAAATACGTGGCGAAGATAAATCCCTTGCGGCCGTCAGCTATTCTTTCGGCCACGCCGTATTATAACAAGCCGACCCAGAAAGGAATTCTCGAGCACTTTACGTGCTTGGCAAACGAGACCGATCTGCCCATCGTTTTGTACAATGTTCCGGGGCGCGCGGCTGCAAACATCGATCCTTCAACAGTAGTAGAGCTCTCGCGTCTCTCCAATATTATTGGCATCAAGGAGGCCTCCGGCAGCTTGAGTCAGGTGCGAGATGTACTCGAAGGTGTACCGGAATCGTTTTCTGTATTGTCGGGGAACGATGATCAAAATGTGGAGATCATAAAGCTGGGCGGTAGAGGAACGATCTCTGTGGCGTCCAACGTCATTCCGGTAGTGGTGAAAAAATCTGTCGATGCAGCGCTCGAGGGAGATTTCGATGTGGCAGATGCGCTGGACCAGCAATATGCCCAGTTTTACAAGGACATCTTCATCGAGAACAATCCGCAGTCCATAAAGACCTTATTGGCGCATCTCGGATTGTGTCAGGAGGTGTTCCGATTGCCGATGACGACCATGTTGCCACACAACAGAGAACGCCTCATCGCGAGCTGGCAAGCTGTCGAGAAATTTACGCGTACATGACCGTACTTGACATGCTGGACGCCCACGTTGGTTGAGCGGTCGCTGAGCGTTGGAATACAGCGTCAGGCCGAGAGCCACTCTCGAGGATTCTTGAGCGCATTGATGAGAGCTTCCTCGCGTGAGCCCGCTTCGACTGTCGGACAATACTCCCAGCGAACCAGGGGAGGCAGCGACATCAAGATGGATTCGATACGTCCCGCAGTCTGAAGTCCGAAGTGCGTTCCACGATCATAGAGCAGGTTGAATTCGACATAGCGCCCTCGACGGAGTAGTTGGAATTCACGCTCCCGGTCGCCATACACTAGATTTTTACGGCGCTCTACTATCGGAACATACTGGTCGGTAAAGGCAAATCCCAGGTCGTGAGCAAAGCGATACAATGCTTCATGGTCCGCACCGTCATCTCGCCCGAGGTAGTCGAAAAATAAACCTCCTATTCCTCGAGTCTCGCCGCGATGAGGCAGGTAGAAATACTCATCGCACCATTTTTTGAAGCGAGGGTAGTACTCTGGGTCGTGTTTGTCGCACACGTCTCGAAGGACGGTGTGAAAATGAATCGCATCATCCTCGAACAGGTAGTACGGCGTAAGGTCCGACCCTCCACCAAACCACGAACGGCCACCGAGCTGGATGTATCGCCAATTTGCATGGGTCGTCGGTGCCATTGGAGATTTTGGATGGATG
>JBIIOE010000029.1:0-35036 GCA_044337105.1 Bdellovibrionota bacterium
GTCGCAAAGAAAGGGGTGTCCTCTCGCGGACTCCCGAGCTTCGCCGCGAAATCCGCCGGCATATGACCGTGTACTGCGCTGAAGTTAACGCCCCCCTTCTCAAAGACTGCGCCCTCGGTGAGTACTCGTGTTATTCCGCCACCCCCTTGGCCACCGTTGAGATCTGTTCGTGTCCACTCGTCGGTCTTGAAGCGCGCTTCCCCATCGACTCGCTCGAGAGCATCGCAGATATGGCTTTGAATCCGCCTGAAAAGTTCAGAAGCCCGCTCTTGCATGGAATTACCTGTCATTTCGATACCTCACTGAGAGCCGCTGTCACGGCACCACTGCAATCAGCATCTGCACCCAAGTTCCTCAGCGTGAGCCCAATCGCCGAAACGGCAGCCACTACGTCGAAGGCATCTACGTATCCCATGTGACCGACGCGAACAACTCTACCTTTGAACGGGCCCTGTCCGCCGGCGAGGCGAATACCATAGTCTGTCCTCACCTGCGTACGCAGCTTGTCCGCATCGACTCCTTCAGGTGGAAAGAATCCGGTTACACTAGGGCACGGTGCTTCTGGAGCCATGATGCGACATCCAAGGTGAGTTAATCCCGCTACTGTCATCCTCGAAAGCATACTGTGACGGGCGTATATTGATTCCAGACCTTCGTCTCTGAAGAGCTCGAGCGCAGCATTGAGGCCCAGGATGATTGTGGCGGCTGGGGTCCACGAGGTTTCTCCTCCCGCTAGGGCTTTTCGTTCTAGCGAGAGATCGAAATAGAGAGTGCGCTTTGGGGTTGCTTCTACCGTGGCCCAGGCGTGCGCCGATAACGCCATAACCGCCAAGCCTGGTGGTAGCATCAAAGCCTTCTGAGAGCCTGCTATATAGATGTCTAGAGTCGCAGGGTCTCCTGGCATCGGAGTAGTCGCACACGAGGAGATTCCGTCGACTATCGTCAACATCGACGGGCAGGCGTCCTTGACCACCTTCAGGACATCTTCAAGGGGATGAAGGACCGTAGTGGAGGTTTCGCTGTGCTGCACGCAAAACGCGCGGGCGTCAGGATGTGCAGCTAGAGCTTCTCGTACCTGCTCCGGTCGCACAGCGGAGCCCCACTCCACGCAGATCTCGTGCGCCGTGACGCCGAGACGCTGAGCGATCTTGGCCCACCGTCCTCCGAATGCACCTCCGTTCACCGCGATAATCGAGTCTCCAGGTCGACACGTGTTAAGAATTGCCGCTTCCATGGCACCGGTACCCGAGCACGCTAAGAAGATCGGGTCGCTATCCCAAGAGAGAAGCCAGCGCATCCCTTCACATGCCTTCTTCAGTTCCCGCTTAAACACCTCGCTGCGGTGGTGAAGCATCGGCACGTTCATGGCCTGTAAGACTGCTAGAGGGATTGTCGTAGGTCCGGGGGTAAGGAGTCGTTCTTTGAACATCGGTTCACCAGATTTCGAGACTGTGTCGGCCATCCGCCGCCATGTGGCAAGGGTCTTGCCTTGGTATTACCCGAGAGCCCGAGACAAGCAACGGTTTGGAGTTGGGCTGATGCTAATTCAACTGGTTAGCAGGAGCAAGAAAGCTCAAAGGGTCAATCATCTGACGGAACCAAGTTTGGCGTAGTCAGGTTTTTGACGGTGAAGGTGAAGGTTTTGGTAGGTGAGGAACCATGGGCAACCAGATAATCATATGGCGGCTAGCAGTCGATCTTTCCCTCGTAACGGCCATACTCGTCATGGCATTTCGTTGGATGAAGGCTTCGAGGGCGCATGCAATGCTTCCTCGAACTTTGGAGCTGGAAGCGAGCCTGCGCAGCCTCATCAGTGATGCTGATGCGGCAGGTCGACACCTCAATGAGCAGCTGCTGCGACGGGAGCAGAACCTGCAGAAACTCCTGGCCGACATATCCGAGGCCGAGGGGCGGCTCAGTCGCTCGATTACCGCAAGCGAAGAGCGCAGCAAGGAGATCCACATTGCACTCGAAAATGCTCAGGAGCTCATTGCTGAGTTGAAGGAAAGCTTCAAAGAGGAGCAGGAGGCTCTGAGGCGCCAACAGCAGGAGCTGCGCACCCACCAGCGCTCCTTCAAGGATCAGGACGTCAAGGCGGAATCTCTCAAACAAACCTCGCGCAAGCGCCTGGACGAGCCTCAGCCACCCTCATTCGAGGAGGTGGGATATCACCGTGCGCGTCCGCGCGCATCCGCTCCTGCCGAGTACGACAGGGAGATCTCGCCTCAGCCGGAGAGAATGTCCGAGGACCAGCGTAGGTCTCGACCAGCCGTCAGTAGCCAGGAAAAAGTCATGCAGCCCGAGCCTCGAGAGCCCGCGCGTAAACCGGCGACTTATCAAGCCGAGGCCGCCACAGAACAGCGAAATATGCAGAAGATCTACGCCGCAGCAGAGGTGCTTCTCAAACAAGGAAGACAGCTCGAGCAGGTGTCCGCGCAAACGAGGCTCCCTGTAGAAGAGGTCCGGATGTTGTCGCAAATGATCGAGATCGAGCGCGATGAGGAGCAACGCAAGAGCACCACAGGAGCCGCGGCGCCAGTGGATGATTCGCGACTTGGAGTGCTCGGAAATATTCGTCGGCAAACCACAACGATTTAGGAGCGTAAGCGATGGATATCGGATGGTACGCGGCAGCTTCTGCGGGGGTCTACCAGATGCAGAAGTTGGAGGTTCAAAACAATAATCTGGCCAATATCAATACGGTTGGATTCAAGCGGCAGATCCTAACGGCCGACCAAGAGCAGTTCGATCAGACTCTCGCTGCCGCAGTGGTGCCCGATGATCCATACGCAGCGGGTGACCAGAGCCAGGTACCGAATGTTACCGGTATCAAAGCGCGCACGGACTTCTCTCCTGGTCCCATCAAAAACACAGGCAATCCTCTAGACGTCGCTCTGAAGAGTGCAAAGGACTTTTTCGTAGTCAATACACCCGAGGGACCGGCGTACACACGTGCAGGAAACTTCACTACGAATGGGACCGGTGAGCTGGTCACGCAGGATGGCTTCCAGGTGCAGGGTGATGGAGGGGCTATTCAGATCGGTGGTCCCGGAGCGTCGATATCTATCGACGGCAGTGTTCGTGTTCAGGGTCAAACGATCGCTCGACTACAGGTTGTTCGCTTCGAGGATCCAAGCGGCCTGGAGCATATAGCGGGGACACGTTTCAAAGTGGCCAATTCTGCATCTCAGCCGGTCCAGGTCGAGCCGATGGTTGAACCGATGGCGCTTGAGATGTCGAACGTATCAGCGATCACCGGGATGGTGGACCTGATTACCACCAGTCGTGCATTCGAAGCATATACGAAGGCGGCAACTGCGATTGATTCGTTGAATACCCTCGCGATTACCCAGGTTGGTCGACGCGCTTCGTAAAAGGTTTTTTTGAGAGAGGCAACACTATGATTAGAGCTCTATACACGTCAGCCACTGGCATGAATGCACAGGAGACGAACATCGATGTCATCTCCAACAACTTGGCGAACGTCAACACGACGAGTTTCAAAAAGAGTCGCGCTGACTTCCAGGATCTCATGTACCAATACGTTGTGCAGCCAGGCGCCCCAACTTCGCAGTCAACCTTGAATCCGAGCGGAATCCAGGTCGGTCTCGGAGTGAAAACCGCAGCCGTCCAAAAGGTCTTCACTCAAGGAGATCTCACCTCGACGGGCAATCAGCTCGACGTGGCAATCGAAGGGGATGGATTCTTTCAAATCACCCGTCCGGATGGAACCTTGGCGTACACGCGGTCAGGTGCCTTGCAACTCAACCAGAACGGTGAGCTGGTGACATCCGATGGATACCTCATATCGCCGGGTATTACCCTTCCAAACGATGCTCAGGGAGTTACGATCTCGAAGGATGGTTTTGTCAGTGTTAAGCAGCCGGGAGTCGCACAAGCGACGCAGGTTGGACAGATCGCGGGAGTCAGATTTCCCAACAATTCTGGACTCCGAGTGATGGGGGGCAATTTATACGAAGAGACTCAAGCATCGGGTGCTCCGTTGCAAGGAATCTTCAGTCAGCAGGGTTTCGGAAGTGTGAGTCAAGGCTTCCTGGAGAGCAGTAACGTGAGCGTGGTTGAACAGGTCGTGAATATGATTACGGCACAGCGGGCCTACGAAGCTTCTTCGAAGGGAATTACGACCGCAGACGAAATGCTCTCTCAGGCGATTAATTTGAAGAGGTAGTGCCATGAATCGAATCGGCTTAAGCGCAGTGGTGTTAGTACTGACTCTCGTCACGCCAGGGATGGCGTTTTCGGAGATTGTTCAGGTTGGCTCGTCTATCAGCATACAAGGGAAGAGCGAGGTCGTAGTTACCGAAACGTCCGTTCGTCTCGCGGATGTCGCGCACGTAGAGTCGCCTCGTGTTCAAGATGACGAAGCGATGGTGGCCCTGCGACGAATAACGATAGCTGCGAGTCCCAAAGCAGGCGAGAGCATATCGATAGAAGGGGCGAAAATACTAGAGCGCCTTCGCGACGAGGGAATTCGTTTGGAAAACATTCGCTATACTTTACCTCGTCAGATATCGGTGACGAGGGCCTTTCGCGAAGTCGGGCCGGAAGAGCTGGAAAAGGCACTATTGTCCTTTCTCCAGGGTAGCGACAGGCAGATTGAGTTAAAGAAGTTGGTAGTCGAAAAGCCGATCCGAATCGCCACCGATAGCAACGGTGTAGAAGTAGTAGGATTGCATGCGAGTCATTCGGGTCATTTCGGTGTCGACTATCGAGCGCTTTCGCGGAGTGACGAGACTCGTTTCCAGCTGCGAGCGTTTGCCGAGGAATGGCGCACTGTTCCGGTAGCATCGCGGCCGCTCAAACGCGGAGAAGTCATTGCAGCAGGAGACATCGAGCTGAGTCGGGTCAACAAAATCAGAGTTTCTCGAGATGCGATCGAGAACCTGGGGGACCTTGTCGGGTATCAGCTGACACGCGATGTCGTACAGGGAGAGATGTTGTCGACCGCGATGCTCATGATTCCTCCCGTTATCAAGGCGGGGGCTCGTGTTACGCTTCTCTTCAAGGAAGGGCGTCTAGAGGTAACTGCCACGGGTGTCGCACTCGAGAACGGCCTCAAAGGCGCAGAGATCAAGGTTCGCAATGACACATCCAAACGAACAGTGATTGGTAAGGTGGTAGAGGCAGGATTAGTGGCGGTAGAGGGATGACGTTCATGGGCAATAAAAAGCAAAAAGATATCTCTCGGGCGAGCAGCGCGCGCAGCCTGTGGTTGGTTGCAGGTATTGTTGCGGGAAGCGCAGGGTGCGCACCCGCACCATCGCCGTATCCCTATATTCCTTCGGTACGCTACTCGAAGGTTCCCGGTGCGGCCGAAGAGACCATGGAGTGGATGGGTGGCGTCCTTCGGCAAGAGCCACCGGACGGGCGTGCTCAGCTGCGCCTCGTCGAGGCAGCACAATCACGGGACGCATTACAGGCCGTACAGCAGTCTGGTGCAGGACGCCCAAAGCTCACAAGAGTAGCAGCCGAGGTTGATTCGGACCTACAGGAAGGAGACATTCGCGTTGTTCGTAGTAGCGCCGCTTCACAAAGAAGCTACGCTAGTTCACTGCCTTTAGGGGATCCAGGTGCGACGGCCTCTCTCTGGAGAGAAAGCCGCGCAAGCAACGAGGTGTTCCGAGATTTCAGAGCTTGGCAGCCGATGGATCTCGTAACCATCGTCGTGACCGAGCAATCGCTCGGGCAACAGCTCGCTAACACCGAGGTAAAGGCGAAGAGTGAGTATCTGGCGGCCATAGAGAACTTCTTCGGCTTGGAGAAACAGACAGCCAATTGGACCAATCCCCCTGATCTCACAAGCTTGATTCAAGCTCAAACGCGCAATGATTTTCGTGGAGAGGGACGTACGCTTCGACAAGCGCAGTTAAATGCGCGCGTCTCAGCAGTAGTAGCGGAGGTACTCCCGTCGGGGTTGCTCCGAATCGAAGGTGAGAAAATTATCGCGGTTAATAACGAAGAGCAGGTTCTCGTGATATCGGGACTCGTTCGCCAACGCGATATTAATTCGAACAATGAAGTAAACGCATCTCAGATTGCACAGGTTCGCATCGATTACTACGGTAAGGGAACGGTGGGCGAGGCGCAGTACGGTGGATGGTTATCGCGATTGTTGAGGATTTTGTGGCCATTTTAATGAGACGATTTGTCATACTCGCAGTAACGCTCGTGATGTTGAGTCAGAATGCGTTTGGTGCGCGACTGAAGGATATCGCGGATGTCGAAGGCGTCCGAGGAAACCAGTTGCTCGGCTACGGCCTGGTTGTTGGTCTCCAAGGTACCGGAGATGGCCGAGTGGATTTCACGCTCAAGAGTGTCGCTAACATGATGGAGAAGATGGGGGTAAGAAGCTTGCCTCAGGAGATCCGAGTCAAGAACGTTGCGGCGGTTATGGTGACAGCGACTCTTCCCGCATTCGTTAGGCCAGGTAGTAAGATCGATATACAGATCTCCTCGATGGGTGACGCAAAGAGCCTACAAGGAGGCGTTCTTCTTTTCACCCCTCTTAAAGGAGCCGATGGCAATACCTATGCGGTCGCACAAGGAAGCGTGAACCTGGGCGGCTTTGCTGTTTCAGAAGGAGCGGATTCGGCGCAGAAAAACCATCCGACAGTGGGAACGATCTCCGCAGGAGCAGTAGTAGAGCGAGCTATTCCGTTTGATCTCTTCCAGGCGAGTAAGATCCGGATCGTGCTTCGGCAGCCGGACTTCACTACGATGACGAGGGTTGCAAAGGTGATCAATACGCATCTTGGACGTCCTGCGGCTCTCGCGGTAGATCCAGCGTCGGTCGAAGTCATGCTCGATACAGGGCGTGTTGCAGACCCTGTTGCGCTCGTTGCAACGCTTGAGCAGCTTTCAGTCGAGCAGGATATCGGTGCGCGTGTGGTGGTAAATGAGCGCACGGGTACAGTCATAGTGGGACAGAGTGTCACGATTAGTAGAGTCGCGCTTGCACATGGAAATCTCAATATTTCGATTCGATCGGAAACCGAGGCTTCGCAGCCGAATGCTCTCGCCGGTGGCGAGACTACCACCGTAACGAATACCGACATTAATGTTGGGGAGGATGTCAACGCCCTGCAGATTGTCGGAGGAGAGGTGACGCTGGGTGATCTTGTGAAGGGGCTCAACGCACTCGGAGCGACCCCACGGGATCTGATCTCGATATTCTCGGCGTTGAAGCGTGCGGGAGCGCTGCACGCGGACCTGGAGATAATGTAGAGGTTATATGGATAAGCTTAGAGGCTTGGATACTGGCGCGGGTAGCACGATCGGGTTAGGCCCAGCAAAGCTCCCCGAGACCAAGGACCCAGTGAAGGCTGCAGAGCAGTTCGAGGCTCTGCTGACACATGAGATGCTGAAGTCGATGTGGAATACTGTGCCGAAGGGAGAGCTTCTTTCGGGTAGCAGTGAGGAGCAGACGTACCGAGACATGCTCAATGAGGCCCTCGCAAATTCCATAGCGGAAGGCCGAGGCATTGGAATTAAAGAGGTAATACTGAAAGATATCAATCGATTAGCAAAAGATAAGTAACCTTTTGTATACTTCGAGCATCTTACATCAGGTGACGTAGGACGAGTGGGAGTTTCTTCCAAAGGACGGAATTATGAAGGTACCTGGATCAGGTGGTAACGACAGCACATCAAGGAAGGTTCAGGATGAATTAGCCGGTGAGCAGGCGGCGGTGCGACGAAATGCCGCGCGCAGCATGCCGAGTGCGGCTGACGTGGCGGTTAATCGCTCTGCGAAAGCCGACACTGATTCGGTACGAGTCTCAGCTATTGGGGCCTTTTTCCGCGAAGAGCTCGACCCGGTGAAGATGGCGGAAGAGCGGCGGCAGAAGATCGCGATGCTCAAAGAGCAGATAAAGAACGGTACTTACTCGCCGCCCACAGAATCAGTAGCTCGTGCAATCAGCGAAGAGTTGTCTCTCGAAGTTGCATTCGGAGGCGTTGATAACCAGTAAATCACGGCGGCGGCATGAAAATCGACGCAGGGGCGATTCGGTCTCTAGAAAAGATACTCAGTGAAGAGCTCGCGCAATGCGATCTCTACCTCGCACTACTGTTCGAGGAGCAAAGGTCGGTCGTGGCTCTCAAGCCTGACCAGGTTACTGACCTCGGCGCGAAGCGCGAGGCTGCCGTGGAGAATTTATCCAGGCTTCGTGACCAGCGTATCCAGCTTGTAGCCTCTATAACAGGCAAGGAATCGATCAAGGTTTCTGACCTCGTCTTGAATCACTGCTCCCCTTCGGACAAAAAACGGCTACTACCTCTTGTGCAGAAGCTCAAACAGAAGATCTCACATGTCGAGGAGAAGAGCCGAGAGTTCAATCAGGTTCTCAATTTCTCTCTCGGATTGGTCAATGGTTCCATGTCGATCCTCTGGTCTGCAACTCAGTCTGTCACGAAAGGCTACAATGCATTTGGTGCAGTGACTGAAGGTATTCAGCCTACGGCCCCACGAGCCGGTTCTTCCTTGGGGCGGGCATAAGTTTCCTGCGCGGTCGCTTCTTAGAAATACTCAGTCATGGTGTTCTGAAACTCTTCAGTCGAGGAGTGTCTTAGGGACGCGCCGCTAAACCCCGGTTTTGCAGCGCGTCCCTAGTATGCTTGCTATTGCTCCAGCCGCACTTCCGTCGTGATGGCATTAGGCTTGCTCAATACCTCTTGTAGTCTCTGTTTGCGGCAGGAATTGCCGCTCTAGAACCAAGAAGAGCCATGGCCAACTACGGCACCAAAATTCTCAATAATGCGATCGGCTCCATGACCGCCCAGCAGGCGCTTATCGCGAATGCCGGTAACAACATCGCAAACGTAAACACGCCTGGGTATACGCGCCGACAGGTAGACCTTCAGACGAGAAGTGAGGGCCGGAATGCAGGGAACGGAATTCAAATTGGGAGTGGTGTCGAAGTATCAGAGGTAAAGCGTGTCGCTGATACTTTCATCGACGGTCTGCTGCGTACCGCTTCGGGAAAGATGTCCGAGGCTAACATCAGTAATGACTATCTTAATCAGCTGCAACAGCTTTTCAGCCTCGATGGAAGCGGGGTAACGATTGGCTCGGCCGTCAACGACTTCTTCTCATCTCTGAATCAGTTGAGTTTGAGCCCTTCGAACATGGATCTTCGTCTCAACGTAATGCAGCGAGGCGACGATCTCGTAACGAGCATTGGTAACGTGTTCAATACCACCGCTCAAATTCAAAATGACCTAAATAATCGGGTAGTGTCTGAAGTTGAAACCATCAACACGTACACAAAGCAGATTGCAAATCTCAACGAGTTAATCGGACAGCGTGAGGCCGCCGGTCTGAGCGCGATAGATGAGCAGGATCAGCGGGAGCTCTTGTTTCAGCGGCTCGCTGAAAAGGTGCAGTACAAGTTGGTCGACAACAAGAACGGCATGTACAGTGTATTCTTGGAAAATGGTTTTCCCCTTGTCAACGAGACTACCTCTCGAGACCTGAGTGTATCCCAAGCACCTACGTTCGCAGGGTCCACTGTGCCGCCGTCGTTGTCGGGGGAGTCGCTGAACTACATCGTTTTCGACTATGGCGGCGCAGGCCAGCCCTCACACGTCGACCTGACACAGACGATTAAAGCTGGTTCGGGAACTGTTGGCGGCATTTTGCAGTTGCGCGGCTATGCAGCGGTTACCAATACCTCGGCCTTTCAGGCCGACGGACCGCTCGTAGCAGTGGCCTCGCGCATCGAGTCTCTCACGCGCGCTCTGCTTGTAGAGGTAAATAAAACTTACCTAGGAGGCACCCCAGGAACTGCGGGAGACCTTAACGGCAACTCTCCTGGGCCGTTTGGTCTGTTCGACTTCACTTCGAGCGGAGTAAAGGACGATGGTGACGGAATCCCGGAGTACTCTGACCTCACCAATCCTGCCCTTGGCATTGACAACTTCTCCAGCATACTGAAGTTTGGAATTGATGATCCGGCCGCTTTCGCAGCAGCGCGAGACTTAGATCCAGCCGCTGCGACGACTTTATTCCAGCCCGGCGATGGACAAAACGCTCAAGCGCTGGCGCGTATGCAGAGTACGTCACTGAACTTTTCCGTAGGCTCCTTCTCCTTTAAGGGGACCTTCGAGGAGCTTTACAACTCAACGGTGACCTACGTCGGTAATTCGAAAAACAGTGCGGACGTCAATGCACGCGTGGCTCAACAGAACTTCAATGCGGCATCCAATCGAAGAGACGAGGTGTCTGCAGTGAGCCTAGATGAGGAGTTTGCGAACCTCATCAAGTACCAAAAAGCGTTCCAGGCTTCGGCGCGAATGATCAAAACAGCAGGTGATCTACTGGATCAGATTGTGAGCTTGATATGACACGTATCTCTGAAAACCAAGTGCAGCGTATGCTTATATCGAATACGCTTCAGAACAAGCAGCGACTCGACAAGTACTCCCGTGAGGTGTCCAGCGGCCTGAAGGTCGCTATGCCTGGAGATTCCACGGATTCAGGAACGGTTGCCCGCTACCAGCAAACTCTCCAAAAGATCGACAGTTATACGAGCACGGTGGCGCAGACAAAGAGCATTCTGCAGTTTCAGGATAGTGTCATGGATCAGATGAGTGAGCTTATCATCCGCGCCAAGGAGGTGGCCACACAAGGAGCCAACGAAACCCTGAGTGTATCGGCGCGCGCACACTTAGCCGAAGAGATCTACCAGATAAGAGATCATGTCGCGGGCCTCGCTAACTCCACCTACCAGGGTCGCTATATCTTTGGGGGCGCAGATGATGACGACCCACCGTATGATGCTACAACGTATTCAGTCCCGGCCTCGGGTACTGCATCCACTCGATACGCCTTTGACGGGGAGCTCGGGATCGATGCGGCAAAAACCGTCGATTTGACCGACAATCTGAGTATCACCATCAGTACTTCGGCGGATAAGCTGTTCGGTACGACGATCCAGGCGCTGGAGAGATTGGGACGGGCCCTCGGAGGATATGAGACATTACCGCCGACGGGAACTCCGGACGGTACCGGTGCTGCGTACAACATGCCCAACGACTACACCACTCAGACTGCAGCCATCAAGAATTCGATAGATCTGCTCAATACAGCTCGGGAAGCTGAGATACTTCCAGAGCGTGTCAGCTTGGGCGGTCGCCTCCGTCGTATAGAGACGGCAGAGTCCTTGCTCGGATTGACAAAAAATTCCGCAGAGGATGTCTTGGGGAGGATTCAGAGCATAGATGACACCGAATCAGCCGCAAACCTCGCAGAAGCTCAGAGCGCTTTGGAGGCGTCGTACACAGTGACAGCAAAGGTTTTGCGAATGTCGATTCTGGATTATATCTAGGGAAACGGGGAAAAACCTCCACTTTCTCGCTACGGGTAGGTTTTGCCTTGCTTCCCTGGGGCATCAAGGCAAGGCCCCTCGCTGCCCTCACCGTCATCTTTGTTTACTGAGAGCGCGGGGCCTAAGATCGATCTCTGCTCAAAGCCTTTTTAGATTGTTCATTCCGCGGTCTGCTGCCCGTCTTTTGAGCTTTCATGGAGCTGCTTTCTGCAGGATGGCCCCGAGGGATTTGTGGGTGGCGTTGATGTTGAAGCCGTCGCATGGGGGCGCCTGTGTGCACATATTGATGCCTTGTTAGAGCGTTTTGACATTCGCTGTGTTAAAAGGAATTCTGTGCCTCCCGTTACTGTCCGACGTGCACATCGTGTAAGCTAGTTTAGATAAAACTTATGGCTCAATCAGATCTATTTGATATTAGAAGCGACTTGTGGCGAAGAGCTTTCAACGAGTCATTGCCATACGACGAGTATGTACAGACTGGTACTGAGCGACAGCAGGAAAAGTGGCATGAGTACCAACGGCGAGTTGTTCTAAGCGCCGAGCAGCTCGAGCTATTGGTGTCTTTTCGGCGCCGCATGCACGTCCTTGTGCTCTCTGGTGTCTGGTGTGGTGACTGTGCTCGACAAGGTCCGATAGTGGCAGCCATTGGGTCTGCTTCTCCGTTGATAGACGTGAGGTTTCTCGACAACCAAGCTATCCCCGAGGTCAGGGATGAACTGAGAATTCATGGGGCGTCCCGGGTGCCGGTCGCGGTTACTCTTTCAGAGGACTTTCTCGAAGTGAGCAGATCCGGAGACAGAACTCTTTCAGTGTACAGGCGCAAAGCCGAGCGTGAGCTGGGACCAGCATGCGATGCGGGAGTTGTTCCACCGAGTCTCGAGGAATCTTCTGTCGAAATTGGGGAATGGATGGAGTACGTCGAGAGGTGTCAGCTTCTTCTCCGACTTTCTTCCTTTCTTCGCGCACGTCACAACGATTGAGGCGACGGTGCGGAACGTTATGGTCAAGAGAGTAGTGTTGATACCGGTTTACAACGAGGAGGCGCACATTGAGGGTCTCCTCGCGCGCCTTCGAGAACTCTATGACGGAGATGTTTTGTTTGTGGACGATGGGTCGATCGACTCCTCGCCGCAGGTTCTCCAAAGGCTCGAAGGAGATCGTACTTTTGCCATATTGCAACCTCGAAATCAGGGATATGGAGCCACGTTGCTGCGGGGGTTTCAGGAGGTGATAGAGCGTGGATACGACTTCGTTATCACCATGGATTCCGATGGGCAGCACAGACCTGATTGGATTCCCCGGTTTTTTGAAGAGGTAGAGAAATGGGACGTCGTGTCGGGTAGTCGGTATCGCACCGAGATCGACGGAAACGGGGATGCCCCTCCCGATCGACGTGCCATCAATACGAAGATTACTGAGGTCATCAATCAGATAACCGGATTCTCAATAACTGACGCATTCTGCGGCTTCAAGGCGTACCGAGTTTCGGCGCTTGCGTTGCTGCAACTCACGGAGACTGGGTATGCAATGCCCCTTCAATTCTGGATTCAAGCCAAGCATTTTGGGCTCACTCTGGCGGAGCTCCCGGTTTCGAGGATATACGACGACCCGAATCGCCGATTTGGAGGGGATCTCGACGACCCGGCCGTGCGTCTGCGATACTATACGGAACGGATACAAGCCGAGCGAGAGAGATGGAATCTGTAGCACTCATCATTGCCCCCCACCCGGATGACGCAGAGATAGCAATGGGGGGTACGATCCTCTCACTCGTCAATCAAGGAACACGGGTTGTGGTGGCAGATCTTACCGATGGTGAGCCCACCCCGTATGGAACCCCGGAAATTAGGGCGCGCGAGACAGACGCTGCCTCGAAGATTCTAGGAATAACCGAGCGTCGACAGCTTGACCTGAAAAATCGAGAGGTCTTTGATACAGTAGAGAACCGCAAAAAAGTCGCCGCGCTGATTCGAGAGGTGCAACCCACTCTTCTTTTCGGGCCCTACTGGGAAGATGTCCACCCTGATCATGTTCAAGCCGCAGCGCTCGTCGAAGCCGCCCGGTTTTATGCCAAGTTCGTAAAGAGTGACCTTCCTCACGCCCCTTGGTATCCCCGTAAGCATCTGCACTTCTTTTCAACACATATTCGAGTGCGGTTTTTACCAGGGTTCATCTACGATATCTCTACGTGCCTCGATGCCAAATTGGCGGCTGTAAAGGCATACGAATCACAGTTCGTCACACATCGAGGAAATTCGTCCAGGCTCGACGAGATTCGGAACGAGGCTCTATACTGGGGAAGCCAGGTCGGCATTCGGGCAGGCGAGCCATTCGTGTGCAAAGAGTCTATAAAAGTTGCTACGGCGTCAGCCCTCTTCGAGCTCTAAATTTACTATATGTTGATCACTCTTGAACCCCCGTACGGAGAGTGGAGAACTCTCCTCGAAAAGAATCGTACAGAGCTCACGACTCGTGCGGAGCGGTTGGGTAGCGAGCGACTGTTCACGATCCGAGAAGCGGTCTACGAAGCAGCCTTGTCGTACTCGGCGATGCTCGCTGGATTGGCCGAATCACGAGGGCTGAGTATCTCCATGCCGCAGGTGGAGAGCTTCGATCGTCCGCGTCCAATCGTGATGGCGGGGCATCAGCCGGTCGTCTACCATCCTGGATTGCTTTTCAAGAATGAGCGTCTTTCCTGCTGTGCGAGGGAGAATAATGCTCTCGCGATCAACGTGATAATCGATACGGACGAGGGGGATGCTGGCAAGTTGGTATGGCCGCTGCGCCAGGCTGACTCTCTCGTGTTGAAGAGTGCCACGGTAAGCTCCTCGGAAGGGGTGTTTGCGTCGCAGCACGTCGTTTCGGCCCAGGATGTGCGTGAAGTGTTCCAGGTCATGTCTGCGGACCTGGCGACGAGTGGCTTACAGCGAGCTGCTGAATCGGCAGCTGAAGTGTCGGCTCTGTATCAAAGTCTGGCCGGTCAACCGATGGCGGTCGCGAACTCGCTGGTGCGGTGGCGCTTCGAGGACAGAGCCTATCTCGAGGTGCCTCTCTCACATTTACTTCGTATCGGTGCCGTACGCGATCTGTTGCTTTCGTGGGTCAGCGACTACGAAAGGCTCGTTTCGACCTATAATTCCACGCTCGATGCGTACCGGATTGACCACAAGATAAAAAATCCGGCGAACCCGTTTCCCAATATGCGCCTCGATGCCTCATCGACGGAGCTTCCTTTTTGGCTGGTAGGGTCTAAAGAAAGGGAAGCTCTGGTCATAACGCGGGCTGCTTCATTTCAGTTACCAGAAGATAGATATCTCGCACCGAGGGGGAGTATCGTTACACTCCTCTTAAGAGGTTTCTGTTCAGATCTCTTCATTCATGGGAAGGGTGGTAGTAAGTATGATCCGTTCGTGGATCGTTTAGCCGAATCGTATCTAGGGGTTTCTCTACCCCAATTCGTAGTGGCAAGTAGCACCCGGTACGCATTTACTGAGCACCTTACTCAACTAGAGGATGCTATGGCACTCAAGTCTCAATACAAAGAGATCGTGTCGCATACCGAGAAGTTCTTGGGTCGTAGCCTGTTTGCTTCCGAGGAGGAGCGAGTGCTCGGACAGCTCGCCAGAGAACGCCATGAATTGGTGTCGCGCCTCAAAAATGCCGAGTCACCGCAGACGCGGAGTGCGGTTACGCATGAGCTGAACGATTTGAACAGGCGTATAAAGCAGGCTATCGACACCAGCTCCTTGACGAAGCGATTAGCTGATGCAGCAGTTCCTGAAGTGGTCTTGGCGCGCTGGCGATTCCGTGAGTATCCCTTCTTCTTTTGGCGCTGCGGGAATTCGACTGGGTAGGGCTCGGTGCTACCCACTCGAGTTCACGATGAGCCTCATTTTTTTACCGCTGCAAAAACGATTGCCTTGCGAAGGTCAAATGAGACGAGTCAGATCCTCGTCTGGTTCAGCGAGGCTGCAGCTACCGATGGAGAAGGGGGCTTTTGCTTTCGCTGTGTGTAGTTGCTCGCGGGATAGTGAAAGTCGGGCATATACTAGCCTATCTCCCCAGGTGAACGCCCGAGGATCGGAGTTCACAAGCAAGGCTTTCACCCCTTCCTCTGTAAACGAATCTCCATGAACTCGTCGAAGCATCACAGCTATCGTGAGGTTGAGAAAGCCCATCACATTCCCATACAGCGCCGCCTCTACGATTGGATGGTGGAATCCTCCTGTGACCTTGAAAGGGAGTCCTAGATCTGAAACTCGACACAGGGCATGCGCCAATCGGTCAGCTCCGATACCGGTTGGACCGCTACCTCGGCACTTGAGAGCACACGGCATAGAGAGCTTGCTCAGTCTTTCGAGGGTGTCCTCTAGGCTCTTTCTCCAATCGGATGTCGAAAGGTCTGGTTCGGTGGCGAGCAGTATGCCGTTTTCAGCGCAATAATCACTCAAAGGACGCAGAGAGTCGTCGATTTCCTCTGCCTGACATTTGATCTCGATGGATTTTATGCGACATGGCAAAGCGGTCGTACCTTGACCTGTTCGTTGGAGTTTCCGGGCTGCGTCAAGAACGTCGCTGACTTGAGAGGTGGCGAGTAGCGCCACAGAGACCTCACGTGTGAAGCCGAAAGAGCGTAGGTCTAGGCCGCACAACGCATGTGTATGCGAAGTATCGAGCACGATGTCTGTATTGACCATGAAGGGGCGCCGCAAAGTTCGTGGCAGTTCAGCGCTTTCACGCAACGCCGATTCGAAGTCTCGCGCAGCAGGCGGAAACATCCCTGCGTAATCGAAGAGTCTATCGAGGACTATTTCGAACGTGTTTTTCATTCCTCAGCTCAAGTTGTCGCGTAATTTGCTCGTGAGTGATTCGACTCCGGTGGTATGCCGCTACAAATTTCCTCTTTCTGCCTGGTCGCGCTCGATAGCCTCAAAGAGAGCCTTGAAGTTGCCTGCTCCAAAACCTTGTGAGCCCTCTCGCTGGATGATTTCGAAGAACGTTGTCGGACGATCCTGCAGAGGCTTGGTAAAGATCTGCAAGAGGTAGCCGTCTTCATCGCGATCAACCAAGATACCAAGCTGTTTTATCTGCTCCAGATCCTCCTTGATGGTGCCCACCCGTCCGGGTATTTCGTCGTAGTATGTCTGAGGAACAAAGAGAAATCGTACACCTCTTTGCCGCAGAGTAGAGACGGTGCTTATTATGTCTCGGGTAGCGAAAGCGATGTGCTGAACACCTGGCCCATTGTGAAAATCGAGATACTCCTCAATCTGAGATTTGCGTTTCCCCTGAGCTGGCTCATTTATCGGAAGCTTTATCTTGCCCTGTCCTCCGTTCATTACCTTCGACATGAGGGCCGAGTACTCAGTCGAAATATCTTTGTCTGAGAAATGCTTGAGCTGGGAGAATCCGAGTGTCTTTTCGTAAAACAACACCCATTCGTTCATCCTGCCGAGCTCTACGTTTCCCACCACGTGATCGATATTTTGAAGACCGGCCTCTGCTACTTCCACGCTCTTGGGAAAGACGCCAGAGTAGTCGGCAAATCCCGGGTAGTACGGACCCCGGTACGCCGTTCGTTCGACGAAGGAATGGATCGTATCGCCATAGGTGCGTATCGCTGCGTGAACGACGGATCCATTCCCGTCCTTGATTTCCACGGGCGACGAGACGGAGACAGCCCCGCGGCGCATCGCCTCGTAGTAGGCAGCTTCGCAATTGCTGACCTTGAAGGCGATATCTCGTGTGGAGAAGCCGTGGGTGTGCACAAAAGAAGCAATCGGCGTGTTGGAGCGTAATGAAGACGTGAGCTGGACGAATACATCACCTTGCCGGAGCGCAATACTCACAGAGTCTCGGTGCCCGGTCTCAGGGCCTCTATACGCTACTGGAACAAATCCGAAAGCGTGTGACAGGAAGAAAGCACTCTGTTTGGCAGACTCCGTGTAGATCTCCACGTGGTCGAATCCATCTATAGTCAAGGGGTCGGATCCGCCAGCTGGGCGGCTATGAACCGGATCCAGCCATCGAGTGGCGACCTCTACGTGGTGCTTATTCATAACCGACCTCTCCTTGCTTCCTGTGTCCTGAAGGCGCGCAGTAGAAACAGTTCAGCTTTTTTCCAATTATACCGAGAACGACCCGAGTGGACAGCAGAAAAGCTGGGAGAGCAACCCAAGATCCGCTTTCGTAGCAGGGAGGGGTTTTGCCTCGCTTCCGTCGAGAAGGCTGACATAGGGTGCCTCGGCACTCAGGTTCGATGGCGAGATAAGCTACCTAGCAGGCCTTTCCGCGAAGAATTTTGTTGTTCTTGAGGCATAGGAGAGGGGTAGGCTACCATAGGAAAGCAGGGCACAACCTGGCACTAGAGTTCACACCATGCCTACTTCTGACAGTAACGCTCGAACCTCATTATCCTCTTCACCATCGCGGGTCGACCGGATGGCAGGGCTTACTTGCCAATCTTTGGATCTGCTCGTGATAGGTGGAGGCATTCACGGCGCATGCATGACGAAGCTGGCGGCCCGAGCAGGCTTACGGGTGGGTTTGCTCGAGATGGGAGACTATGCGAGCGCCACATCGAGTCGGAGCTCGAAGATGGCGCACGGAGGATTGCGTTATCTGGAGATGTTCGACTTCCAACAGGTGTTCGAAGGAATTAAGTCACGCGAGGAGTTGTTCGAGCGGTGTCCGCATCTCGTTGCGCCTTATCCCTTTCTGATCCCGGTACCACGTGAGGCATATCTGTTGAGGTGTAAGCTGGGGCTCGGTCTGTTTCTGTATGACCTGATGGTAAAGAACCCATCTCGTCGGCATGCCTGGATACCGAGGGCAGATCTCAGCTTTTCTGGATTCAATTCGACGCGTGACGACTTGATGGGCTGCTTCCGTTACACCGACGGCCTCATGAACGATTCGAGGTTGGTCATCGAGATGATCATGTCTGCTGAACATCATGCTGCACAGTGTTTGAACTACGCGCGCGTCGAGCATATTCAAAAAGAGAACGACGGGTTGATGACGGTCGCGTGGCGAGATGTTTTGACTGGGAAAGAGTGTGTCAGCAGAGCGAAGATAGTGGTTAACTGCGCCGGCCCCTGGGCACCGCAGCTGCGAGAGGCTAGCGACACAGATCAAAATCTGGATGTGCGATACAGTCGGGGTACGCACCTCTTGTTTTCAACCCCTTGGAAAGACCCGGCTCTGTTTTTACCGCTCCAGGAAAAGGGGCGGTACTACTTCGTATGGCCTCACCCGACTGGAACAATGGTGGGGACGACTGAGCGAGAGGTAGACGAACTCGCGCTCGATCCCCAACCGTCAGCAGACGAAGTAGAAGAGGTGCTCGAGCGTCTGGAGAGGGACCTGCCCAACTCGGGCCTCGGGCGCGATACCCTCCACTACGCGTTTGCCGGGGTCAGAACTCTTCCGATGAGATCGGCGCGAAAAGGAGTGAGTCGGCTCTCGCGGAAGCATATATGGCGCTTTAGTCGTGGAGTTCTGACCCTCCTCGGGGGTAAGTACACGACCTTCGTGTGGACTGCGACTGAGGGGCTCACGCACGTATTACAAGCGCTGGGAAGAGACAGAGTAGGAGTAGACGCTCTGAATGACCTACCGGGTCTCATCGATCCTCTTTCAATCGCTGATCTGCGTATTCAGCTACGCGATCAGTATGGTCACGAGGGCCCAGCGGTGGAAAGAGCTATAAAACGACTGGGCCGAATCGTTCTTCGATACACGGAACGACCGGATGCCTGGACCGAGTTGACGCAGGGAGTTCTCTCTCTTGAGCTCCTGAACGCACTGGAGTTGGAGCATGCCGAAACCATCGAGGATGTACTTCGTCGGCGGTTGGATCTCGAATACACGCCATCTCACGGATTGGAGTGTCTCGGTGTTGTTGTCGATGCGATTGCAGGGCGTCGTGAGCGTGAAGCAGTAGAGCGCGAGGAGAGGGCGATCGTGGAACGATTAAGGGTGCTGCACGGTCTCTTGGGGATTTCAGATGGAAGTTAAGGCGAGGAAACGCGCGGTTTCCTCTGAAAAAGTAGCATGTACTAAAAAAGTCGGGGCTGGTTCTTTTCTTGGAGTTCATCCCTCAGTTGCACTAAGGGCTCTAAGAAAAGAGCGTAATTCCGTTGATACTTCTGCCATGTCATTCGCTTATTATCCGTCATCCACTGAAAGAAGGCGGAATGGAGCGAACCGTCGTTTCTCAACAGATACAGCAAAACATCGTGAGTGAGCGCAAGCTGAGTTCCATGTAGGGACCCTCTAGCATACAGCTCAGCCAGAATCGTGAGAGTTTCCGGAAGAATCTCTCGCCGATCAACAGCCTCAACCAATGCTAACAGCTTCTCTGGGTACGTCTGGTCGAGATCGAAGCGTGTTTTAATCGCCTCACTCGACAGATCGACGTGCTCTTTCGACATCGTTTCCTCCTTTCAAGAGGAAGGTGATAGAGAGAGCATCCTTGCACCAAACACACGCAAAAACCTTCAGCGCGTTTCCACGACCTTTACCTCAACGCATAGACGAACTTGAAAGTAAGGGTCCTGAAAGCCCGATTTGCCAGTATATGCCATTCAGGGATGCTACGGTAACCTCCAGTGATATCAGTGGTTTGAGGCGATCTGTCATGGGTCTGTCAGGGGTTCGGTAGCCTGTTAATGCCCCAAGAGCTTTCGAGCCGCCTCGAAGTACAGCGCATCGAGCGCGTCATCGGGTAGATTGCATCCCCGCAGTTGAGGTGCATCGTGGGGAGAGTAGCGCTCAGGCTCAACCATGTGCAGGTCAGGGTCTGCTATCGGAGACTCGCCGACATAGTCTGTCTCGAACAGGGTCCGTAAAGCCCAATACCGGGAGGCGTAGAGGTCATAAGCTTCGAGGGAGCTCGAGGCCTTGGCATCCATCTCAGTAGAATTTGATTCTGGGTGGAGATGGGCATCGCTCGTGACTATGTCTGACCCGAACAAGATGCGTCCCTTCCAGCGAACGAAGAAAGCGCGCGTTTTCTCAGGGGGATGTTTGCTCAGCTCTCGCACGATCCACTTTGTAGCGCTGCAATCGAGGTAGAGATTGCGGTGTCGCTCGAGCAGTGTGGAGAGAAAATCGAGATCCTCAGGGGATCCTCCCATGTGAGCGGCGATCCACGGGATTGGAAAGCGCTCGAGTGCTTCCTCGAATACTTCGTACTGCTCATGCTTCGTTCCGTAGCGTTGAGAGTCTCGATACATCGTAGAAAACCAGGTATCAGGATCCGCCACATGCGCCATGAAGATCATACCGAGGTCCATGGCCGCCTTCATTGTCTCTACGCGCAGAGGGGATGTTAGCTTGAACGGACTAGTGACGAACGGTTCAGGGCTCGCGTCGAAGATTCGGGGAGCTGTCCAGAACTTGGCGATTTTCGCACCGAAGGAGTGATACTTTTTGAGAGCATAGAGATAGTCCTTCCCGAAGGCTACTGTGCGATCGGGTAGGGTCCAGTTCGGGGTCGCTATAAATCGAATGCGTTCCTCGAGTAGGCGCTGCACGGTCGGACAATCGTGCAAGAGGGTCATTGTGTAGGTAGTCCCGACCCCGTAGTGAGCGGCCACCTGGGCATAGATGGGCGTGGCGACCTCTCCATGGATATGGGAGTGTATATCGATGATTGAGTGAGGAAGCTTGCGGAACGTGGAGGCTTCCGCTTCGTACTGTAAGCCTAATCTGTTGGACGGTTTCATAAACACCGAGGGCCTTTGCGCCAGGCCTGAATCTAATCGTTTTAGAATGATATCAGGATTTCGGCGCTTAACGCAGCAATCTTAACAGGCTACTAATCCTTCTTTCTGCAGCCTGTTGATGACCGAACGCGAAACGCTCCGTTCGGCATCTAAGGTACAGGAGGAGTGTCGCGGATGAAAACATTGGTTGAATTGCCGACGGATAGGCTCGACGCACGCAATTTCATACAGGGAGTTTGGCGTTCAGGGAGCGGGACTACACATGAAAGGCACAGTCCCTATACTGGTACGGTGCTTGGGCAGTTTACGTCCGCTACGGTTGAGGATGTAGACCTCGCTGTGCAGGCAGCTCACATCGCAGCTCTTGAGTGGCGTCGCGTGCCGATTAAAGAGCGTACGGCTATTCTTCTTACGGTGCGCAACCTTTTGTTGCGTGACTTGGAGCGGCTTTCGCACAGTGCAGCGCGTGAATGCGGTAAGACGGTGAGCGAAGCGCGTGCCGAAGTTCTCAAAGGCATCGAGGTGCTGGAGTTCGCGACGAGTGTACAGAATGGCGACCTTGGAGGGATTCTCGAAGTTAGTCGCGGAGTCACATGCGAATACCGACGCGAGGCTCTCGGGGTAACGGTAGGGATTACGCCGTTCAATTTTCCCGCCATGGTTCCGATGTGGATGATCCCCATCGCGCTCATCATGGGCAACTCCTTTGTGCTGAAAGCTTCCGATAAGGTGCCCTTTACACCTTGTATACTCGCGGACCTCTTCGCTGAAGCCGGGTTGCCCGCTGGGGTATTTTCCGTGCTCCAGGGAGGGAAGGAGGTTGTCGATGCATTGATTTCTCACCCGCTCGTAACAGCGGTGGGGTTTGTGGGATCCTCACCCGTTGCTCGCAGTGTGTACGCAACCGCAACGGCGCAGGGAAAGCGTGCCTTGTGTCTGGGCGGAGCTAAGAATCATCTCATTGTTGCTCCTGATGCAGACCCGAGCGTGACTCTAGATGGCGTGGTAGCGTCTTTCACGGGCTGTGCTGGTCAACGTTGTATGGCCGCCAGTGTGTTGATTGCTGTTGGAGATGGAGAAGGCCTCGTTCCTGGAATCGTGGAGGCCGCACGTCGAATTCGTCTCGGTGAAGATATGGGTGCACTGATCGACTCAGCCGCACAGGAGAGGCTCTCAACAGCGATAGCTCGAGCAGAGCAGGAAGGCGCCTCCGTGCTTCTCGATGGACGAACAGTGCCCCCTCCTGCGGGCTATGAGGGTGGATTTTGGTTGGCTCCGACGATCATTGGGAATGCTACCCCAGCGATGGAGTGTGCTCAGTGCGAACTCTTCGGCCCAGTGCTCACCATAGTAAAGGTAAAAACCATCGACGAGGCGCTAGCTCTCGACGCGCGTAGTCCATTTGGAAATGCAACCTCGATCTTTACGTCGAGCGGTGGAGTCGCGCGATATGTGGCCGACAGGGCTACTTCGGGAATGGTGGGGATCAATATTGGGGTCCCGGTTCCTCGTGAGCCGTTTTCATTCGGGGGGAGCAAAGAATCACGATTTGGACATGGCGATATTACAGGAGCTGGAGGTGTCGAGTTTTGGTCGAACCGTAAGAAGATCACGACTAAATGGGCACAGCATACCGACAAAAACTGGATGTCGTAGCGAACACAATCATTCTAAAGGTATAATTCGATGACCACAGAATCCAAGAAGAAGGCTCTGAAACCGATAGTGCTTACGTCGCATCCATCCGGGCAGGCAGGGGTGGTTTTTCCCCTCCAATGGGGAGCTGGGGATCCTAAGGTTAGAGGTCCCGTTATTGGCACTCTCACGGAGCCAGCTCATCGAAACTGCATAGGCACGCACTCGGGTTCGTATTCGGTCTATCGTGCACTTGCAGTCGCCTCAGGGGCCTTAAGTCCTCTGCATCGTCCAGATCTTACCAATACCGCACCGACCTCGACTATCGGTCCTTTCGAGAGTTGGTATGATCCGGCCAGAATCGTCTCCCTCGATCCGTGGGGCGCAGAGATAGGCTCGCATTTCGCAGATCTGGTGAAGGAGGGCTACAACATTCAACCTACCATCGCAATTACGCGAGCGCACATCACTATCCCCGAGATCGTCGATGAGATTAAGGCGGGCCGTATCGATGCAGATGGCTCTATCGTCAGCCCCACGGGTGAATGTCGAGTAACTAAGGCAGCTGTAGAGCCGGTGTGGTTTCTGCCTGCGGTGGCTGCTCGGTTCGGGATTGCGGAAAGCGATCTCCGGCGTGGGCTCTTCGAGCACACGGGCGGTATGTTTCCTGAGTTGGTTACGCGCCCTGATCTGCATGTGTTTCTCCCCCCTATAGGAGGGCAAACCCTTTACTTCTTCGGAGATGTGGACAGTATCCCCGATTTGTCAAAAGAGCTCACGGTTCGAATTCACGACGAGTGCAACGGATCTGACGTCTTTGGTTCCGATATCTGCACTTGTCGCCCGTATCTGGTGCATGGAATCGAGGAGTGTCTTAGGACTGCTCAAAGGGGCGGCTGCGGAGTGATCGTCTATAATCGTAAAGAGGGAAGGGCCCTCGGAGAAGTAACTAAGTTCCTCGTGTACAATGCACGAAAGCGCCAGGACGGAGGCGATCGCGCGGAGATGTACTTTCAGCGAACTGAGTGTATCGCGGGTGTGCAAGATATGCGTTTCCAAGAGTTGATGCCGGACGTATTGCATTGGCTCGGCATTCGTCGAATCGATCGTTTGGTATCGATGAGCGACATGAAGTACAATGCGATAACCAAATCTGGTATTGAGGTGACCCATCGTATATCGATACCGGACGACCGCATTCCTAGTGATGCTCGAGTCGAGATGGACGCAAAGAAGGCAGCCGGATACTTTTCTGCCGACGGGGCGCCCACAGATGAGCAGCTCAAGGCAAAAACCGGAAGGGGGCTCGAGGAATAATGTCGGAGATAGACTGGCACAATGGCGACCAGGCCGTATTGTATCTTCGGACCACTGATGCGATTAGGGAGAGGTGTGAGCAGCTCTTTTCTCTTGCTCAGAAAAATGAGCTTGAACACTTTGCTCTGCATCTCGATCGCCTCGAGGAGGTCGTGCGAGCTACCTGTGAAGAGATAAAAGCTAATTATCCGGATCTCGAAGTCCCACTCCACAGTCGCTGGCGTCATTTTGGTGCAGGGGATGTCGATCGAGAATCGATCTTGAATCGACGCCTTAGTCTGTTGACGCCTCGGGCACGCTGCCGGGCGAAGATCGAGCTTGCTATCGTGAGCGTACTGCTCGACGCGGGCGCCGGGAATAGCTGGAGATATACCGAGGCGCCGGATGCCGCCACGTACAGTCGGTCTGAAGGGTTGGCAGTAGCGTCCTTCCATAGCTTTGCATCGGGCGTTTTCGGAGGAGCTGCTTATACGGTTTCCGGTGCTACCTTGAATGCGCTTACTTCCGAGCGTCTGGCCGAGGCTTTTCAGGTTTCGGAGTCGAATCCCTTACTGGGGTTAGAGGGCCGCACTGCGCTCTTGAATCGATTGGGGGCTGTTATCGAGGCACAGAAAGACGATTTTCAAGGTCTCGAGGGTAGGCTCGGAGGATTGCTGGAGTCGATCGAGGCCGCAGGACAGAGTGGACAGGTGCAGGCAGGTAAGCTTCTCACCTTGGTGCTGACGGTGTTTGCCTCAATTTGGCCTGGGCGTATCATCGTCGATCACCATAATTTGGGAGATGTGTGGAAGCACAGCAAGATTACTGGCCCTGGGCTCACTTCCGGGCTCATTCCCTTTCACAAACTCTCGCAGTGGTTGACCTATTCATTGCTCGAGCCGCTCAAAGAGGGCGGTATCACAGTAACTCATTTGGACCAGCTCACTGGTTTGGCTGAATATCGCAATGGTGGTCTGTTCATCGATGGTGGTGTCATAGCCCTGCGGGATCCGCAGCTTGCGGCTCAGTCGCATCATCCGTCGTCGGAGTTGATTGTCGAGTGGAGAGCGCTCACGGTCGCGTTATTGGACCGATTGGCTCGAGGGGTCAGAGAGACTTTCGGCATGAGCGAGGAGGAACTATCTCTGGGTAGTATCCTCCAAGGTGGCACGTGGAGCTTGGGTCGGAAGTTGGCGGCGGAGCGGCGCCCGCAGGCAGCTCCACCGTTGGTTATTAAGAGTGATGGGACGATTTTTTGAAGGTTAGGGATTTATGTCAGCTAAACTAGTGCACGTTGTTTCGCATCCCCTCGTTCAACACAAGCTCACGATCATGCGAATGACGCAGACGGCAAGCTCCGAGTTCAGAAACCTGCTCCGTGAGGTGAGTATGTTGCTCGCCTACGAAGTCACGCGAGATCTTCCACTTACTCATATAGAGATCTCCACACCGATGACTACGATGAGCGCGCCCGTCATAGACGGCAAGAAGATCACCTTGGTATCTATTCTACGAGCGGGGAACGGAATTCTAGACGGTATGCTCGAGCTGATGCCTGCCGCGCGTGTAGGGCACATCGGACTCTATCGTGATCCTCACACCCTTACGCCGGTCGAGTACTATTTTAAGATGCCTCCCGATATTTCTCAGAGGGATATCATCGTCGTCGATCCAATGCTGGCCACTGGAAACTCTGCAGCGGCGGCTATTTCGCGTCTGAAGGGATTGAAGCCGCTTTCGATTAAGTTCGTGTGTCTTATTGCTTCGCCCGAAGGCGTTGATCTCTTGAGCAGCGAGCATCCGGACATTCCTATCTTCACCGCTGCAATCGACCAGAAGCTCGACGAACATGGATACATCGTGCCTGGTTTGGGGGATGCGGGAGACCGCATTTATGGAACTAAGTAGCATCTCCCGGTTGTTTTCGAGAACGGCGAGTCGAAAGCGTATCGCGTGGTCAGTGATGCTAGCTCTGGCAGTAGCGGCAGTGCTATCAGCTATTCAAGATTCAAAGTCCTCGTCAGCGGTATTGCGGGGCGACTTTCCGGCGTTCTACTCATTGGCTGCGATAGCTGCAAGCGACAATCCACAGCGCCTTTACGATCTCAACGAGCAAACTCGGATACAAAATGAAGCGTGGCCTGATATGAAGGGCTCCGTGCTTCCTGCTGCCTATCCACCCTACGTCGCGTACTTGGCGCAGCCTTTGGTAACTCTTGGGCCTGTTGGTGGCAAAGTCGCTTTGACTCTCGTGAGCTTAGTCACGTTTTTTATTGCTGCCCATTTAATGTCGCGCCTCGGCACCGCGTTGCGCGGAACAGCTACCGAGGTTTCTGTTCTTTTGCTGCTTTTTCCCCCTGTGCTGATGGGAGTGATCGGAGGACAGCTGCTCGCCATGAGCATGGTCTTGTATGTTATCACGATGGCTCTGGATCGGCGGAGGGACGGCTGGAGCGAGATACTTCTCGGTGTGATTATCGGAATATGGCTTTTTAAGCCGCACTACGCGCTGCTGGCGCTTCTCTTGCCTCTCAGTCAAGGACGACTACGCGTAGTGATTGGTTTTATGTTTCCGGCTCTTCTCTACTACGCTTTGGGAGCAGAGGTGTTGGGAATCGATTGGCCTGCGAAGTGGATGCTCTTCACCCGCGATTTTGCCGAGATAAACTATGCCTCAAACGCAGCACAGATGTCGAATCTTGTGGGTGCCACGCTGGCCTTCTCGAAGGCTCTCCAGCTCGAGCCTCCGATGATGGCGCTTGGACGCGCAGTAGCTTTGGGTGCATGTGGTCTCGTTGTGCTAGGGCTGGCGCTCATAGCGTGGAGGGACCGAAGCGATTTGCCGGCACGGAATGGCATGCCTTCTCGAGCGCTCCTTGTTTTAGGGCCTGTGCTCGCCTTTGCGAGTCCGCAAGCAAACTTTTACGACCTCGGCCTTGCAATCATTCCTCTGATATTGCTCATGCGGCCGACTGTACGTGATTGGATGTTGCACATCGGACCCTGTATCGTGGGCGGTTTCATCGCAGTCAGCTGCAAGGATTGTGGAGTGCCGTTGTTCGCCATCCTATCGCTAGCGCTTTTTGTAACTGTCGTTCAACGAGTCTTGGTCGTTCGAGATCTCGAGGGTCGTACTCTCTCGACTCCGTGAACCGATTGAGTCCACGAAGAAGTTGCTTGAGCAAGGGGTGTGCGAGAGCTCAATAGGCTGTGCCGAAATAGCTCCGCAGCAGAGGGGTTTTTCCCGCGACCACCTAATAGCGCCTGGATTGGAAGAGCTCATACGCACTCTGCAGAAGAGCAGCCAGTAGGTCAGCGCGCTCCTCGTCTAACGGCAGCAGTTCAGTTTTTTCGTCGTCGTATGAGAAGGTCTGTGCCTCTTGCTGCAAACCGAGCACCGTCATCACCCCATTTTGATACAAGGAGATGTCGTGATTGTGGCTGAACATCACAGGTCGATCGGCTGGAATCAGCTCGTCGAGAACATCTACACCGTAGAAAGGCGCTTCGTAGTTGATGGCGTGCATGAAGAGGTCCTCGTCGCTTACCCCCCAGATGTTTTCGAATTTAGCATTTGAGATGTCGAGGCGGTCACTCAGGGCGTATCCATTGCCGCCAAAAAACGTATTCATGTTGTCGAAGGTGCCTTGCCCTCCGTAAATGAACGATGTGTGGTAACCGTTGCGGCGCATGACCGCGCCCCATGTGCTGCTGTTACCGCTTCCCGGGCGCTTCACGATCGATTCACTCGGAATTGGGGGGAATGAAGCATTCATCGCCTCGAGGCCTCGGACCGTACGTGTGCCTGTCGCATAAGCGTGTGCGAATAGGAGGCCCTGCTTCGCTAGCCTGTCAAAGTTTGGGGTTAGTCCCCGTGTGTCTCCGTAGGTCCCGACAAACCGCGCACCGAAAGATTCCTCACCCAAAATGACCACATTAAGCTTGCCAAGCCCTGAGGCTTTTCTAGTGTGGCTTCGTACCAACGAGCTCGGATCCTCAGATGTGTACACCTCCCCAAGGGAGCGGTAGTAATCGCGCACTTTTCGAAAGGGATCGGCACTAGGGAGTGTTCGATGGAACTGGTGGTAGTCGATCTCGTCAGTTCGAGCGGCACGAAAAAATGTTCCGATCCCGTTCATCGATAACTCATTGAGCGCTCTGTTCGAGGAAAATGACAACGAATTCGTCGATAGCAGGAGGAGTCCGGCAGTAACTGCTCCCGTATGTACAGCAGTGCAACTAAGACGCTGTGCAAAGCTCGGGACCGCCGCCAGAAGCCGGCGAATACTGCGCCACAGTGGAATCCAGAGAACGGCCGCCAGGGCCATCATTCCGATGATCAGCGGAATGACAGGGTAGGACTCGTGAATGCTACCCACGACCTCTGTCGGATACGCGAGATAATCGACAGCGATTAGGTTAAAGCGTGCTTCGAACTCCTCCCAAAACAGGAACTCCGCCACGGAAAGAAAGAGTACTCCGAACATCGCTCCATACTAGATTAGTCCGATTAGAACGCGCCCGATTCCGGATGATGCGACCCGTATCGGTAAAACCGTCAGGATTATCGTGAAAGGGAGCAAGAGATATAAAAGCTGCATCAGGTCGTTGATGATCCCCACACCCAGCGCCGTCGCTAGTGCTTGTAGCGTTAGGTTCGAGTCCTGACGGAAGACCAACCACAGAACGCAGCGTAGAAGAGCGCCGATTGCCAGATACATCAGGCCGAATGGACGAAAGATGCGGATGAAAAAAGCTGCGGCGCCAAGCAAGGAGATTACGGCGAGCCTTGTTAAATCGTCTTAGGAGGGCGGTTTCCAGTGATGGGAATCGAAAAGGAACCGACTTCTATTGTTTCGCGATAGGCGGGTTCATTTCATTCCCTTCGGCACAGAAGCGAGCCACTCTACGTAGGATTTGCGCACCTTCCACACAAATTCCACCTTAACGACTTCCGGATTCTCTGGGGATGGGTGACCTAGGTCGTACTGAAAATCCTGAACAGCCAACGCCGCCTCTTGGAAGTTCAGAAGCCTCGGGTCGGATGATCCGTGTAATTGCTCAATGCGTCGGCTATCGTTATCTATGGCGATTCTCAAATCGATCAAACGTGCCCCAAAATCTCGATCGTCTCGCAACGACTCAAACGTTTCTGATTCCGCGCGTGCTAGTATGTTTCCTGCTAACTCTCGATGCCCCGCGCGGTCCACAAGTAGCAGTGTGCCATCGCTGCGAGTCGGCATGACGGGTTTGCTCCTGTCGGCGTTGTTTGGGGCGAGCGCCGAGGCGGAATGGTCTTTGGAAGTCCCGGCCAAGAGGCTTCCGGCTAGTAGGACAGCAACACCGACTAGTTTAGCAAACGTGTCTGGTTGATCGGGGACATTTTTAAATATCGATTTCATCGATTGCATAAAATCTCTCACCTAGCGAGGCGACTCCCTGGGCATTTCGGGATGTGATACCGGCCCGACATTAAGCATCTGACTGGATATGCTGATGCGCTAGTAGCGTGAAGCATAAGCCTCAGTTGTTCTAAAGCGAGGTCGGTTATAAATCGCTAATTCAGCCCCTTACGTCAGGGGACGGCCCGTGCCGAGGTAGGTGCCACCATGTTCAGGGACGAAGATACAGCGGGCTCATACCTCCATTATTAGGTGTGGCGCTCTGTGCCCAGATGAGGCAATAAGAACCTCAACCACTTTTTCCTAAGAGGATATAGTATGAGCCTCCAAAGCACGGGAATGCCCGATCTGCCTCAGATACCGAAGGCATGGATTCTCCCCTTAGCCGCGATCGTTCTGTTGCTGGCTACTTCGTCTACGAGCTTCTTCACGATTCCCGCGGAGTCGGAAGGCGTCGTAATTCGATTCGGGCGCTACCTGAAAACTGTTCAGCCTGGACTGCATTTCAAGTGGCCGCTAGGGACTGATACGGTCGAGGTTCTCCCGACTCGGCGACAGCTAAAGATGGAGTTTGGATTCGCAACGCAGGGTAACACAAACCCTTATCAATCTGGTTCTGAGAGTGAGCGCGAGCGGGTGATGGTTACGGGAGACCTCAATGCCGCAATAGTAGAGTGGATTATCCAGTATCGTATTCAGGACCCTAAGAAGTATCTTTTCGACGTCCGTGATCCAGCAGCCACATTAAGGGATTTGTCGGAGGCGGCGATGCGTGAGGTTGTCGGAGACCGCACGGTTGACGAAGTGATCACCATAGGGCGTCAAGATATCGAGACGGTGGCGCTTGCGCGCTTGAGATCTCTTGTCGATCTCTATGAGATAGGAGTCATAATCGATCAGGTGCAATTGAAGAACGTTAATCCTCCTCCTCCGGTGCAGGCGTCTTTCCATGAAGTAAATAAAGCTCAGCAAGATCGAGAGAGCCTGATCAATGTTGCAAACGGTGAGTACAATCGGGAAGTTCCGAAGGCTCGCGGAGAGGCCGAGTCCGCGCTTCAGGCGGCGGAGGGGTATGCGCTCAAGCGGGTAAATGAAGCAGAGGGAGATGTAGCTTCGTTCGCAGCGATGTTGGAGCAGTATACGAAGGCTCCGGAGATAACCAAGACGCGTATCTATCTTGAAACGATGGGCGAAGTCATTCCTAAGGCAGGTCCTAAGATAGTGGTCGACGAGTCTCTCAAGCAGTGGCTGCCGCTTCTTTCGCAGACATCAAAGGTTGGAGGACAAAATCCATGAGAAATCTTTCGCTCTCGAGCTTTTTCGTTATCGCAATCGCCGTCAGCGTGTTGGCAAAAACGAGCCTCTACACGGTCAACCAAACAGAGCAGGTCATTATCACCCAGTTCGGGAAACCGGTTGGCGAGCCTGTCGTAGAGCCCGGACTACACTTTAAGCTCCCCTTGATTCAGGTCATTAACCGCTTGGACAAGCGATTCATGGAATGGGACGGAGCTCCTGTGGGTATCCCGACTAAAGACAAAACGTACATCTATGTGGAGGCTTTTGCGCGTTGGCGGATCAGCAACCCTCTCCAGTACTTTCTGAGGCTCCGTGACGAGCGCAGCGCTCAGTCTAGGCTCGAAGATATTTTGGGCGGCGAGATCAGGAACGCGGTCGCAAAACATGAACTCATCGAGATCGTCCGCTCTGACAAGAACCGGGTGCCAGTTGGTGATCAAACCCTGCAGGGAGCTTCAGCGCACATCGGCTCACTCGGAGTGCTACGACCTATATCAGTGGGACGAAATCATATCGAGGCAGACATCAAGCAGGCGGCAGCGCACAAGCTCGGAGAGTTTGGCATCGAGCTTCTCGACCTACGCTTTCAGCGGGTCAACTACAATCCGGAAGTGCTCGACCGCATTCACCAGCGTATGATTAGTGAGCGGCAACAGATCGCTCAGCGCTTCCGTTCCGAAGGAGAGGGCGAGGCGGCAAAGATCAGCGGCCGTAAGGAGCGCGATCTGAATGAGATTAGTTCGACAGCGTATCGAAAGACTCAGCAGGTTCGCGGAGAAGCGGACGCCAAAGCAAGCGAGATCTATGCGAAGGCTTACACGCAGAACCCTCAAGCCGCCGATTTTTACAAATTTCTGAAGAGTATGGAGGTGTATCGTTCAATCCTCACTCAGGATTCCACTATGGTACTTTCGACCGACTCGGAGCTGTACTCGTACTTGAAATGAGTTCGCCCATATGAACGTCATTCAAGAAGACCTTGCTGTATGCCGATGGTCCTGTGAACAGGCATGGATCTCGGGGACGGATGAACATGGCGAGGCCTTGGTATACAGCGTTGTGGTTGGCGAGGAGTGTCGTGCTCGCGGTCACGCTCTGCATCGGCGCGAAGCTACTTCTCGCTGAGGGGCGCCCATAGGCCGCAAGTCCTGAATATCACAATGTTTTCAAGAATCTCCAGCTCGATGATCCTGGGCGTGGCTCGCCGGTGAGAATCGGGGCTAGCGGAGAGGGTGAAGATGATACAGGAGCCCCTCCAACGCCGCCTCCTCCTACTCCGACTCCGATGCCTACCCCGACGCCCACCTGTAACGTGTGGGTGGCAGCTTGGGCATACGAGGCCCGACCAGGCTCTCAGTTCAGGAGTGTGCTCGATTGGTCGCTTTGGGCGGTGAAGAACCGCTTCTCCTACGCACAGGGAGGTAGAACGGTACCGAGCTGCTTCTCGCAACGGTTCGGGTCGATGTGTACGAAGGTCGGTTCTGATTACTATGAGGCGTGGCGAATGGCTAAATGGCTGCCGACACCGACTCCGACTCCTGCAACATCTGGTAATTCGGGTACGGTCAGCGATCGACATCTTGTGTATGGCCTCTGCTATAATCAAGCTGAGTCCCTAGCCAATTTCCTAGGGGGGCCGCCCGATCAGCGCATTCGAAGGGTCTTTGACTTCGTTGCCAAGACGGGGATATTCGTGGGCGCTTTCTATTACTACTGGTACATGGATGAGAACTGCAATTACGTAGTGCCGAGCTCCAACGACCGCATTTGCGGCTTCTCTGGAGTGGCGTACTCGCCGCTTTCGCTTCTGTGGAATGGAAAGGATACAGAGATCTCTGGAGGACGATTGGCTGAGTTCTCTCTCTCTGGTTCGCCAGAGCAGCGTTTTTCAGTCTGGAAGGCGTCGGAAGCCGCTCCGCTGGTAGTCTACGATCCTCAGCACTCGGGGCAGGTAACCTCGGTGCGGCAACTGTTCGGTAACTATACCTTTGGCGGGATTACTAGCCAACCGCAACTTGATGATGCCAAGCCGCTCGGAGCTCCGTGGCAGAACGGTTATGAGGCTTTGGCCCTCCTGGACTCCAATCGCGACGGTGTGATTGCTGGGGAAGAGCTGGAACCTCTTGCCCTGTGGTTTGACAGAGATAGAGATGCAGTAGTAGATCCTGGAGAGATGATGGTTGCGAGTGAGAGCGGCCTGCAAGAGCTCTTCTATCAAGGGGCTCGCCGTAATGACGGAGAGCGAGACTTCTCACTTAGTCGTGGCTTCGTTCGTGAGGCAGATGGCGAAAAGATTTCGGGTACCTCGATTAATTGGTACGGTGAGGCGTTTACGTCTCAACAGGAAGCGCTGTCTGCACTAACGGCTTCCCCGCGGGCGCCTGTTGCTAGCTCAGTTGCTCGACAAGAGAAGCAAGAGAAGGTGGTGCGTTCGACAGCGCCCGTTAATCACGCAACGGATATCACCGGGCACTGGGTATGGAATATCCTCGAGAAAGACGGAGAGCTCAATCCTGGCCTCCTCATCCTCAAACAGGATGGAGAGAAGGTGGGCGGTTATGCGCTCTCAGAGAGCCGCGTTGCGAATGGCGCACATCGATTCCGCTCGGTGATATCAACGATCCCTGTCGAGGGCAGTGTTGTCACAGACGAAAACGGACAGAGAGTTCTCACACTCCGAGGGCAGGATGAGTATGGAACGCAGCGAGTAACAAGTTCCGTGAGCATATCCCCTGACGGTACGATGATGCGCGGACACACCACGCAGAGCTCCAAGTTGGATGTTCGTGCTCGGGGCGAGGTAATTATAGAGTACGAGTGGGCAGGTTCGAAGATACTGTCTGATCCCAAGACAGAGAGTGGTGGTCTACGAGAGTAGTTTGGTCTTCGGCTCAGGGGAGTAATGTGGGCACAAAGCGAGCGGGAGGACAGCGAGGGGAGACCCCAGTAGCGGCCCATCGCTTCCGTAGCCTGGTAAACTCGAAAGGGCCAATCTGGGCTCCTCTTGGAATCGAGTGAATGCCAATCAGGTGAGTTTCATGAGACTATGTTGTCAAGTTCATTAGCTGCTGCTGATTCGCCATCGCTTGAAATATTTCCGTTAGCGATCTCTTTGTCGATGTGGTTAACCAGGGCGTCGAATTGCCATTCATCTATTTTGGTAAGTGAGTCTACTGTGAATATCTCTTTGAGCTGACCAGGGACCTCTAAATCCTTGCTCTTGCTCGCGGCCTCGGTAAAAAGCTGGGGAGTCTTCTCCGTGGAGATATCGGCCGATGTCCTCTCTATCCATGATTGATCGGGAGATGTGAACCCTCTTATAGTTGCATCGACAGAAGCTTGTGCATTTTGAAAAGGAAAGAAAGCCGCTGGGATCGGCTCGTGCGGGGCCTCCTGTCCGTTGATGAGGGACTCGAACCAAAGTAACGCTATTCGAGTCAGGCGTAGCTCGGCATCCTGAATCGTTGCCAGGCCTCCGCAGTAGTCACTAGCTAAAGCGAGGGTTTGAGCTAATTGAGTCGGAAAGCCTACCTTCACCAGGATCATCGAGGCAACCTGAGCAGACGAGGTCCCCCACATTTCGCGCTCTTTGACTGTGCGCTCTTTGATGGACGAATTACTCAGAGATTTTCGCCAACGAGTATAGGTTGAAGGGTCGTGAGCGCTCATGAGTGCGTGACAGATGTGGGGAAGGGTACCCCAGAGTATCCCTCTACCAAGGCCCAGGGTGGGGATAGCTACACCTGTCAGTGCGCCAATCTGTGCTTCGCGAGCAAGATGGGGACGAATGAGCGCGAATAGCTCAGGCGGTACGCGTTTTCGGACTATACGACTCAACGAAAAGCTAGCGATTAGTGTGCTTATATCGAGAGGCTTATAAAGGTCGATCAAGTCTCCCACTGTCACCGACGCCCTGTCGCTCAGGTACTCCGGTGCTGCAACTCTCGTGAAATGGTACAGCATCGCCTTAAAATTGGCTCCGCAGCAGATACGACCGACTTGGTACTTTGTAATTGCTGAAAGTTGGCCTTGGTTATTGCGCTCGTCAGCGAGGAGTGGCCGCACGATAGCTGGCAACACGGGAGAGATCGGGCCAAGTACGTTGCTATACTCTATAGCCTCGTTCCAGCCGTTTGGTGCTTCCGATGCATTAAGTGTTTCTGTACGTGAATCAACCATGAGTGTGTCAGGGAAATTCCCAAGTCTTCATTTAAGAGCGCGTAACAAAAATCTCCTCTGCTGCGGCCAGCTGCAAGCTCGCGGGGCTGCGTCTTCGGCTCAAAATGTGCTCAACGTGCCACAGAGGGCACGTCTCCGCGCCTTTT
>JBIIOE010000181.1:0-4669 GCA_044337105.1 Bdellovibrionota bacterium
GAGCACGTTCACGTGGTTATTTCAAAAGTGAGACTATGGGGTAGGTTTTGCCGCGCTTCCCTAGGGGTGTGACCGTGGCGGGCACCCTCCCCACGGGGCAAACAATGTGCGACTATTGGAGCATGTCTGGGTCTACTCTCCGTACAAGTCGGAATGTTCAGAAAGTTGCGACTGCCTTATTTGCAGAAGCCGCTGATCAAGAGCGGTTTCTTGATGCGCTAACTCGAGGATATGGCAAAATCACTGCTGTAGCTTGGTTGCGCGGGGAGCCATTGCTGGGGCTCTTTCGGTTCGGAAACCGTCCCACATGGTTGCCGTCCTGGATCGACGTTGCGGCTGACGGGGAAAGACCCGGAGGCCTCGCAGCTCATAACGAAGGTCTGTTCTATTGTCTGGACCTCTCTTCCGCATTTGCGTGCGCTGCGCTCTCTGAAGTGCGGACATCTGTGTCGCTTATTGTCGATGTATGCGCAGCGCCAGGAGGAAAGGGGATCGTGGCTCGACGATATCTCTCTCCGTCAATGCTTGTTGGCAACGAGGTAATTCGGAAGCGCACTGCGCAGCTCATCTCTAACTATAAGCGGTGTTGTATCGATCCAGCGCTTGTTACGTCATGCGATCCGGCGGTTCTTGGCGAGGGGATCCCTGGTAGCGCCGGCCTTGTGATCGTCGATGCGCCGTGTTCTGGTCAATCGCTCGTCTTAAAGGATCATGAGGCGCCTGGTGCCTTCCATCCGGCTACCATCTCGACGAACGAGCGTCGCCAGCGGAGAATTTTGGCGCACGCGTCGACACTCGTAGCGCCCGGCGGGTATATGCTCTATTCGACCTGTACCTTCTCGCGCGAAGAGAACGAGGATAATCTGTGTTGGTTCCTCGAGAAGTTTCCAGAGTTTTCCGCTGTCCCAGTTGCATCGTTACAGGAGCACCAATCACATCTTAGCGCAGTGCCGTGCTATCGCTTGTGGCCCTATCAAGGGCAGGGAGCTGGTGCATTCTGCGCTCTGCTTCTCAGAGCAGACACATCTACTCCAGGGGTCAGCCTGACCGTGGAAAATTTCGATCAGTACCTACATGCGCTATGGCGCTCTCCTACGCTCTTTGATTTAGTCCCACCCCGGTCGGTAGGGCGTGAGCCCCAGGGTCGTCGGCAGTCTCTCGCGCGGAAGGGGAAAGGGGGGAAGAAAGGGCGTTGGAGGAACGCGGAGCGCCGCCCTTCCGATGACGAGTAGGGATATGTGGCCCGATACGTGCCCGACTTCGATGTCGCCGCGGCTTGAGAGCACCGTTACGCGAACCGGTGATCGACCTAGTGCACGTATAGCCTTGATTCGAGCGGTACCTCCGACGACCACGGCGAGATCGCTCGATGTGCCGATTTCGTTTTGCACCGTCAGATAACCTGGTGAGACGATCGTAGTCACTGGGTGCTTCTCGTCCCGTTCTATCAAGGCCGAATCGAAAACTAGATTGTCTGTGACCGCCATGCTCTCGACGAGAGGCGCTTTCAAGGTGCATGTAAAGGGTGACACGGGCGATCTGAACCTGCTGTTCGGCGTAGCCTCTCGCGAACCGTCGCACGGCCGTGAATCCGAGAGTAGGAGGTCAAAGTCTGGAAGGAGGATCGGGGCAGGTAGGGGAGGGATCGTTTCAAAAGAGGGGTCCTTCTCCGAACACACCCACCAGGAGCCTGTAAGTCGCAAGGTAGCCACGTCTTGTACAGAACATCCTCGCGGTAAGGCATGTCCGGGGACGAGCTTCGTGCGGAGCGCTTCGAGTAGAGCTGAACTCACGACACCGTCGCGATACACGTGGCCGAGGGACGTGGCTCGCGCCGTCAGAAACGCGCTCATAGCCGCGAGAAAAACGATGCTCGAAACTACGCTCGGGAACACCCATCCCGTTTCGTCTGACGCTCGGCTCATAGTAAGATCTCGCTCCATAGTGATCTTCGAGTGGTAGTAATGACGACGACAGTAGTTGATGCTGGCCCGCCGATTGGTTTGACCGTCAACGTAAAGTGCGTTGCTCCGGATGAATCGGAGTTGTGGATCACTCGGATGAACGAGATCCCACGGGCGATCGGTTGGTTCTCTAGGATTTGACCTCCCAGATGTGAGACGAGTCGCAACTGGCTGGTGCGATCCACGAACACCGAATACTCCCTCACTATCGGTAGCAGGGTATGAAAGCTGCCTGCCGGACCTCTGTGCGTAGAGAAGATGCTCTGAAGTCGGTTGGCTTGTAGGTCGAGACATCCCAGCGCTTCACGAGGAATGCGGGCGGAAACATGCGCGAGACCACTTGTTCCTAAGATCAAAAGGCTCTTTGTATCCGAAGGGCTCGGAGGTACAGGAAAGTCACAGGCACGTAGCTCCAGGGTAGTATCGTGGAGGTAGGAGGAGACGATCCGACCTCGGTTAAGAGGAGATATCTCGACGACAGATAAGATATCGGATAGCTCTCGTGGAGCCGAGGTTCCTCTGAGACGAGTGAGCGGGTGCTTCATGCCAGCAAGGTCGGTCCCGGAAACGACCAGCCACCCGCCGTTGATGCGGTGCCTGTCGAGCGCTCGCAGGGCTGCCCCCAAAGCTGCATTTGTCTTTTCCCTGGCGATAGTAGCTTCCGCTGTACTGGATAGAGCGGCGTAGAGTCGCGAGCCAGCCATGATTGCAGTCGAGGTGCAGATCAGAACTATCGCACCGAGAGCAAGGCTAACGAGCATTTCCAGGAGTGAGCTTCCTTTCTCCATTTCGAGCCCTCATCGTGCAATCGTGACAGACGTAGTGCCGATCTGACACACTACATGTGTCTGCAGCGCAGAGCAGATCGGCTTTTCGAATCGCGCTCGATGCGTTTTCTCGAGTGTGTGAATAGTTCGTGCTGTTCTCATCAGATATGTGAAAGTCATCGCGGCACAGGACGCTAAAATCCCCAGGCTGATGAGCACCTCCGGTAGCATCGTTCCCTGTTCGTATCGTTCTTCTCGAGAACTTCGTGACGGTGGCTCTAGCATGTCGTTCGGATTCTTCCCCTCAGTGAAATCGTTACAGCGCAGCTATTCGATCCGGATCGGATCGTGATTGTGGCTGGAGAGGCTGCATGAGAGGGATAAAAACGCAAAAAGCCATCGAGATGAGCAGGTGGCTCGAGTGTTACCCCACGAGCAGTGCGATATGACTCAATCATCTGTGCTTCCTTCGAAATAGTTACTCGATTCCCTTCGATGGCGATGCGAGTTGCGCAGTCGCTCGTGAGCGCAAGGGCATATGCCCGCTCCAGCACGAGACGCAGTCGATCGGATTCGAGCCGGAGCACGAGTGAACTACGCATGGCATGAACACCCGTTACCGTGCCTGCGACGAGGACGGCTGTGACGACGAGCACCACCATAGTCTCTAGTAAGGAAGCGCCCCTGCTCATGCAGATATATTCGGGGATTACACGCAGAAGTTGCGCGAAGGGCCCTACCAGGCTGGGGGAAATCGTTTTTTTAGCGCGAAACCGGGTCTTTCGGCGCTGGCAGAGGTCAGGACAATAGGGTCTTGATGACGTTAGCGTTCAAGTTATATGTCTGAGCTTGAAGAGCAGTCCCTGTTTGAGCCCGAATCATGAGGGCAGTCGCTTGCGCGACCTCCTCAGCATAGTCTGCGTCCTGAATCCGAGAGAGCGCCTCCTGATCTGTTTGGCGTTTGGCACTAAGAGAGCTATCGATTGAATCGAGTCGGGCTTGAGCGGCTCCGAGAGATGAACCGCGCTGAGCAGAGAGTGCGTCCGAGAAGCCTTGGGTGGCATCCAGAGCAGCTTGCGCACCGGCTTGAGTGCTGATGTCCTGGGACGCGAGCGATGATGCCAGCTCTTGGACATTCAAACCGCCTACGTTCAGGGTCGAGCTTGGTGAGTTGTCGACTCCTACCTGAATAGAGATCGATCCTCCATCGAGGAGATTTATGCCGTTGAATTGGGTTGTCTCGGAGATGCGTTGGATCTCCTGGACGGTTGAGCTGTACTCGGCCTGTAAGACTGCTCGGTCGCTGTCAGAGAGGGTGCCATTCGCGGCCTGCATAGCGAGCTCTTGAAGACGCGTGTTGAGATCTTGCACCTGCTCCGTCGCGCCGTCTGCAATAGAGGCGGCGGAGATGGCATCTCCGACGTTTCGAGAGGCTTGTCCCACCTGCACGATTACACTCTCCAGTGCGCTCGCTACAGCGAGGCCGGCCGGATCAGACGAAGCCTTTTTGAGAAGTGAGCCGGTAGAGAGTTTGGAAAAGGACTCTGAGAGTTTGTTGAGTGTCTGATTTAAGGTGCTGTTGTTTCCACCGAGCAGAGAGGAGAAGCTAAAATTCGAACTTGCCATGCGAGAACCTCCGATGGCCGGACAGCCGGTCTGTGCCTACAGTTAGGTAGGCTAAATGTTTCCCTACACCCCTAATATCGGCGCTTCATATTAAAGGTTTATATTTCAGGCTCATCGCGTTTTAGAGTGGGTGATAGCGAGCTTGGAGATAGCGTAAGCCCTTGTTTGACCTATAGATCGCGCCTTTCCACGTGAACGTGCTCGTGCACGTAAACGTGAACGTACCCGAAAAACTTGAGGTTTTTGTTTCGGGTACGTTTACGTTCACGTTCACGAGCACGTTCACGTGCGAGGAAACATAGGTTTTGCCTC
>JBIIOE010000094.1:0-14948 GCA_044337105.1 Bdellovibrionota bacterium
GCGAGAGCTCCTCGAAAACTCCTGGGGTGCTGACGATCAAGTTATCCACGAAGAGATCTCCAGGATACACCTCAGTGCGTCGCTGTGTCGGTGAGTCGTATGCGTAGTGGCCAATTCGAGCGCCCGACTCCCGAGCTATCAGGCACGCCGCCGCTCCGTCCCACGGATTGATCGTTTCCTCGTAGTAGGCATCCATCCGGCCGCAGGCTACCCAGCAGATGTCGAGCGACGCTGCTCCGAGGCGCCGGATGTCTCGGCAGCGGTGCAAGAGCGCCTGGAGGCGTTTGCAGATGTTGGGCACGTTGGCGCGATCGTATGGAAACCCGGTGGCGATGAGCGCTGATTCCAAGCTGTCTGTCGGAGAAACCGCGATTCGCTCGCCGTTCAGGAAGGCCCCGCCGCCTAAAGTTGCTGTGAAAAGTTCTCCCAGAAAGGGAGCAAAGACCGCTCCAGCCACTACCTTTCCGTCTATCGCACACGCGATAGAGATACCTACCTGAGGGTGTCCGTGCGCGTAGTTTGTCGTACCATCGATCGGATCGATGACCCATACCGCCCCGTGTCCAAACTGCGAGGGATCGACGTTTTGTGAGGATTCCTCGGCCAGGATGGCGTGAGACGGGTAGTGCGAGCGAATGGTTTCTATGACTACCTTTTCCGCAGCAAGATCCGCCGTAGTGAGGAGATCTCGAATTCCTTTGAACGAGACAGTTACGCTCTGAGATCGACGTTGCTCGCAGATTACCTCGCCGGCTCGCTTCGCAGCCTCGACGGCAACGTTTAAGAGGTCTGCGGGAGATGATGGGATGGATGCAGGTAGTGTCGTCATGGTATGAGCCTCAATGGAATATTCTAGCGAGTATTGCACTCTCCACGAGTGCTTCACAGTAGGAGGCGCCACGTAGTCCATGGCTGAACACGTAGTAGACAAGCTGGTAGCTCTAGCCTCCTCTCTGAAGGGAGGGGTGATTCCGGTGCGCGCCCCCGCCAAGGTTAACCTGCGCCTGAAGGTCGTAGGTCGTAGAGATGACGGCTACCACCTCCTCAGTATGCTCAATTGTACGACTTCTTTATGCGACGAGCTTGGGATCTCGTTCCCCTCGGGCGCTGATATTCGTCTGACGATCGAGCCAGACGGAGTGTTAGAGGGGGAGTCTGTAGAGTCGAACCTGGTGGTCAAGGCCTTTCGGGCCTTTTGGCGCGCGTATGGAATCGACGACCCCCCGGTAGGCTTCTTTTGTTCTATGACGAAGAAGATTCCGATCGGCGGCGGGTTGGGAGGTGGCAGTAGCGACGCAGGGGCCGTCCTGCGTGTCCTTAGCTCGGTGTTCGGCGCGCTCCTGCGCACCGAGCTCGGGATTTCTCAAGCTGAAGAGCGTGAGCGAGTGCTGCAGGCGGCGCTGAGCTGTGGCGCGGATGTTCCCTATGCGTATATCGGCGGCTTGTGTTGGGTTTCGGGGGTCGGGGAGCGGGTGCGCCCATTGTCCAAGCATGTGCTTTCACCCGCGCGAATCTTGATCCTGGTGCCGTCAACCGCGGTAAACACGAAGGCCTTCTATGATTATTTTAGAAGGCGCTATCCGGAGGTCTTGGCTAAAGAGGATCCCTCGATGTGGCAGTTTGTCGAATCATTGGACAGTGCGGTGTCCTCTGTGATCGAGAACGATTTCGAGCCGGCGGTGTGTGAGTTGGCACCTTCCGTAGGCGAGGGGTTGGCTCTGGCGCGTAGGTACTTTCCGGCTACGACATCGCTGACGGGGTCTGGCTCAGCTTTTTTTTCGCTGGTGCCGGAAGGGCAGGAGGGGGCTATGAGCGAGCTCAGTAGCGTAGCTCAGGGACGGGGTTTTTCGGTCTACCCGTGCACGTTGAGCGCATAGGTTCAGTACGAAAGCGCGGGCTTGCTGGCGCTAGTATCGAGCAGTTCGTAACGCTCTGAATATGCGTGCCTTTGTATTACACATCATTTAGGTCGATCCCTCTACTTGCCAAAGTAGCGCAGTTGTTTTACTCACACACTACACTGCCCGGTAGCCAAGTGGTAAGGCAGCGGATTTTGATTCCGCCATACGCAGGTTCGACCCCTGCCCGGGCAACCACGATAAAAGCTCAACAGCGGCTTTTTCGTAGTTCGAAGGTGTGGGTGTCTCTTGTCAGCAGGAGCTGCGGTGTCTAGACCACTTCTTGTTTTCTCCGGTCGTTCCAATCCACGCTTTACTCAGTCAGTCTGTGAGACGCTTGGTATCGAGCTCGGGCGCCTTGAGGTGGTTCGCTTCAGCGACGGGGAGCTCTCTGTCGAGATCGGTGACAACGTTCGTGGAGGGGACGTTTTCGTCGTCCAGAGCACCTGTAGCCCAGGCAACGACCACCTGATGGAGCTTCTGATTATCATCGATGCGCTCAAGCGTTCCTCCGCAGGGCGGGTGACTGCGGCTCTGCCGTATTTCGGGTATGCTCGACAGGATCGCAAGGTCAAACCGCGCGTTCCCATTACCGCCAAGTTGGTGTCGGACATGATAACGACGGCAGGAGCCGACCGGGTCTTGACGATGGACCTGCACGCCGGGCAAACGATGGGATTCTTCGACATTCCGGTGGATAATCTCTATGCGCTGCCGATCTTGGTCCCGTATTTGAAATCGAAGTATGGGGGACCTGACGTTACGATCGTGTCGCCTGACGTGGGTGGTCTCGAGCGTGCGCGTCTGATGGCTACCCGCATGGACAACGCTCCGATAGCGGTCATAGACAAGCGACGGTCGGGTCCAAATCGTGTCGACGCGATGAACGTGGTCGGTGATGTTGAGGGGCAGACCTGTATCATCTTCGACGATATCGCAGATACCGGGGGCACCTTGGCCAAAGCTGCCGAGACCTTGACCAAGGATGGAGCGAAACGGGTTATCGCATGCTGCGTGCATCCGGTGTTGTCAGGTGAGGCCCGTAAGCGCCTCAACGACTCTGTCATTGAGGAGGTCATCTGCACTGACTCGATTCCACATGCAAGGCTAGAGGAGAAGGATAAGTTTACCTTCCTCTCGGTGGCCTCTATCTTTGCCGAGGCGATTCGGCGCATTCATTCCGACGATTCTGTCAGTAGTTTGTTCCGCTGATGCCGTAAGTGCGCCGCGGGTGGGCGCGGGGGCATCGTGACGGATTCCGTTGATGGATTAGTTCCATTCGCAGGTTTGCCTGTGCGGTCAGGTGAAAACAAGAGGTTGTGTGCTCTTGCTATACACGAATTCTCGATGAGTCAGAGCTTCTTAGTACTCGATGAGGGCAGGGCAAGAGCCCGAGAGAGGGGATCTTTACCTTGATCCTCGCTTCTGCTACCCTCGCCCTCTCTACTGTATTCGGAAGGAAGTAACACCGTGGAACATTTCACTATTGAAGTTTCGGAACGCCCAAATCTTGGTAAGGCTAGTTCGAACCGATGTCGCAAAGAGGGTTTCATCCCCGCTGTCGCATATCACCGCGCCGAGGAGCCCGTTGCAGTACGGATCCCGTGCAAGGAGTTCACCCAGCTGGCCTCTAAAGCTCGTCGATCGCAGGTATTCACCTTCAAGAGCACCGTGAGTGCGTTGAACGGCAAGTCGGCGATCGTCAAAGAGATTCAGCGCGATTACCTTAAGGGCACTCTTCTTCACGTCGATTTTCTTACGTTCGCAGAGGACGAAGAGGTTGCTGTTGAAGTTCCAGTTAAGCTGGTTGGCGAGGCCCCAGGCGTCAAGGTTCAAAAGGGCATTCTCACTGTTGTGACTCACGAAGTAACGGTGCGTTGCTTGGCGAAGGATATCCCTGCAGCTATCGAAGTCGATATCACAGGGCTCAATCTGGGCCAGTCAATGCACGTAGCAGATCTCGTGTTGCCGAACGGAGTCTCCGTCGATGATGACGAGGAGGAGACAATCGTGAGTGTTGTTGCAGCTCGCTCGACCGAGGAAGAGTCTTCAGCGGCCGCGGCTCCAGCTGCAGATGCAGCGAAGGGTGCGGCTGCAGCAGCCAAGGCGGCTCCTGCTGCTAAGGCGCCAGCCGGTAAGAAGTAGTTTGGCGATTCCATGAGTGGCGGGTATTCAGCCGTAGTGGGGCTCGGTAATCCGGGTTCTAAGTACGATGGTACCCGTCACAACGTTGGCTTTGCAGTTATTGATGCCTTGCGAGCCTGTTCTGGTATTCGTGAGGTGTCAGAGCTCGAAGCTGATGCCCGTCATCATGCATCGGGAGCGCTCGCGGGGGTTCTCGATCGCGCAGGCTGGAGCGATCGACGCTCGTATCTCGAAGCCTCCTTCTCCCTGGCGGACACATGGTCTGCCGTCCTTGTGAAACCTCAAACCTTCATGAACCGCAGTGGAGAGCCGTTGCGTGATGTGCTTTCGTTCAGAAAAATCCCTATATCCGATGTGATCGTGATTCACGACGACATCGATCTGCCGTTCGGTACCGTCAGGATCAAGGTGGGAGGAGGAGATGGCGGCCACAACGGCCTGCGCTCTATCTCGGCGCTCTGTGGAGGAAGGGAATATGCCAGGGTTCGAGTTGGTGTTGGTCGGCCTTTGCCGGGGAGTCCTATGGCGGCTGACGAGGAAGGGGTAGCACGCTGGGTACTGGGCCGCTTCTCTTCTGAGGAGCGACACATTGCTGAGGAGCTGGTTGGTCGTGCCGCTGCGGCGATAGTGTGCCTTGCTCGTGAGGGGCTCAAGGTAGCACAGAATCGTTATAATCGATGAGGGTAGGGGCCGACTTGCTTGGTATCTTGTGCAGCGGGTGTTCTAACTTGTTGATATCCTGATCCAGGGTCGATTGCGTTTCTCACGCCCCGTGCGGTTGTGTTTTTGGTCCAATCTGCTAAACTTCCGCAGCTTTCAGGATACGCACTCCCGGGATGTGCCCGGCGATTCTCCATATCGTATAGAGGATGGTGGCGATTCTGTGGGAGGCTTTCTAGCGGGCAATCGCGAGAAATGCCTGGAAACTTGAAGTTTTAGGTAGTCGTAACGTAATAGGTGATCCATGGACGTACGCCGTTATGAATCGGTAGTAGTATTCAGCCCTCGTTTGACCGAGGCGCAAGTCAAGGACGAGATAAAGAAGTACGAGGGTGTGCTCACGTCGAACAAAGCCACGGTTTCGAGCATCGACCAGTGGGGACGCAAGGAAGCTGCATACAGCTTCAGAAAGGAGCGTCAGGGGCATTATGTAGTTTTCAACTACGAGACGGATAACCACGAGGCTCCAGCAGCGCTTCAATCGTTGCTCCGTATCGCTGACACGGTAAACAAGTTTCAAACGCACGTCATGCGAACCACTGCGCGCAAGTTTAAGGGCAATCCTAAGAGACTGCAGCAGCCACGAGGAGATGGGGACGATTTCGATTTCGGTGGTGATTCGTTCGAGTAAAAATTTCTGGATAATGGGGCGTTCTATCAACCGCGCCTCTGGTAGTTGAGAAGGAGTTTACTATGGAAGTTATTTTACGCGAAGATTGTCTGCCACTCGGATACGTAGGAGACACGGTGCGCGTCAAGCGCGGATACGCTAGAAATTACCTTTTGCCGCGAGGTTTGGCAGTTGAGGCGTCCTCGACTAATAGCCGTGCGCTCAAGCACCAGCTTGCTGGCATCATGTCCAAGCGTATGAAGAAGAAAGCCGAGGCCGAGCAGTTCGGTGCGGTTATCTCTCAGATCATCGTTGAATTCACATTGAAGATGGGCGCGCAGGGTAAGAGCTTTGGATCGGTCACTACTCGTGACATTGAGGCTTCTCTCAAGGGGCTCGGATACGAGGTTGACCGTCGCCAGATCAAGTTGGTCGAAGCCATCAAAGGTGCAGGTATGCACAAGGCTGAGGTCCGACTTCACTCTGAAGTATCAGTTCCGCTGCAGATCAAGGTCATCGCTTCGCAGCCAGCAGTAGCTGAGGGTGCTGAAGGCGCCGATAAGGGTCGAGGCAAGAAGAAGGGTCGCAAGGCTACAGCTGCTGAGACAGAGCTCGAGGGCGCAGAGGGGACTGAGACCGAGGATTCCGTCGAGGAAGAGGCCGCAGAGTAAGGGTCCACGATGCTGGCGAGTTGCCCGAACTGGTTCGGGTCAACTCGACACGAGGACTGCCACGTGCTCGTCTTTACGCGAGTTACTCGGAGACGTACCGGTCGGCTTGGTGATTTGCTCCCTTGTTCGGACGAGTGAACGAAGGGGTAAGGGGTATGCCGGGGTCGACAGTGCGCAAAACTGAAGCGAGCTACGATTCTAACCGAACACCATCGGCCGAGGGAGCTCCAGTACGAGCACGTACTGGGTTTATTCACGGAAAGCTTTCGCTTGCTTTATGGTTCGTAGCCGCCTTTGGTATCAGCTACGCGCTGGTAGTGGCGTGTGGAGCTTTGCTGGTCGGCAAGGAAAGCTCCGTCGCTCTCGACTCAGAGGACGGTGCTCGTGACTCCGTCGTTCCTAATGCTCTCGTTGTGTCTCATGGGGGTACTGCTCTACGTGTCGCGCACAATCCGGCCCTCAATCCAACCGGCGCCGGAGACTTTCTATTGTACATATGGTTCAAGCTTCGCAAGCCCCTCGTCGAGGGTGAGCGGGCGGTCTTCGTTGCCAAGTACGAGCCCGATTCGAAAACCAGACCTGGATATTCTCTAGCGCTCGTCGGTGGCCCTGATGGAGTGCGTCCAAATGTATACTGGCAAAATGAGGAGGGGCACGGGCGCTGGTATCCGTTCGCCTCGACGCAGCTTCGCGCCAAGGAGTGGTATCTGCTGGGCGTAAGTTTTCGGGAAAAGCGCTATCTTGGTGTGCACCTCATGCCTCACGATGGTGGAAAGAAACCTGAAATTTTGGGTGGATATGATCTCGAACCGCAGGTCATTCCAGATACGCCAGCGGATCTCCTCGTAGGAGCTTTCGGTGCCAGTAAATTTCGAGGTCGAATTGGACCATTCGGTGTGATTCGGCGTGAAGGGATGACGAAGGACGTGGCGACCTTTATCGTGCAGATGTCGAAGGCGGCCGGGTCGCTACCATCTGCGGTTTCTCCGTCGGAAGCTGCGCTGGTCGCTTCTCCCAAGGAAGACAGCGGTGCTCTGAAGCTTTCAATACGACCATCTTCGCCTGGAAACGCCACGCAACCTCGCGAACGCAACGCAGAGCGTGAGTGACAAGGTAATACACTCAGATGTGGTCGGCCCTCTCTGACATGATCGAACCGATACGTGGAACTAGGTCCGAGGCCTGGTTGTCTCGAAGTGCTGTGTGTTGCCGAGCCGTGGTGTTCGCTGCTCTAGCCTTGGTGGTCCTGCTTCCAGGGCTGTGCTCCGCTTCTGGATGGGAGGGTGCGGTGGTAGCGGGCCTGCTTGCGGTTGGGGTCTGCCTGCGTTTCGGTTTGAGTCGATGGCGCAGCTATGAGCAGCGTGACCGATGGTGTGGATGGCTCTGGGGGGCTAGTGTTCCATTTCTACCGTTACTCGGAGATGACGGTATAGTCGCCATGTCGATAGGTATGGTGTGTCTTCTCGGGGGGCGGCGTTTGCGAATCAGGCGAGCTCTCTGGATAGCGCCCTTGTTGTGCTTGGTCGCCGGTTCCGTACTCGCCGAGGTCGCACGAGCGGCTCCTGAGTATTTCAAGGGTATCGCAGTAGGTGACTGGTGGCGCGCTCGGAATGCTTTGGGTTGGTTTCTCCATACTCACGCGCATTCATGGAGATACCTGTCGCGGCTCATTATGTTCGCCTTGGTTGTCTCCCTGTTTGAGTGTATACCGGCCGTTTTTCAGGGGATCCGTCGTGGTCTCGGTGTGGGCGTAGGGTGCGCGGCCCTGGTGACGGTAGCGCAGTATGTGGGTCTGTTCACCGTCGTGCTGCCCAATCAGACTGCGTTTTGGACAGGTATTAACCGATTGAGTGGAACGTTTTCCGACCCGAATGCTCAAGGCATCTTCCTGGCCGTTGCACCGTTCCTCATTTTTGCGGGGTTGGAGCGGCGCGCAGCGAGTAGATGGTTCGTGTGGACGCTCTCTAGTTTGATCGTAGTTGCAGGCTTGCTCTCTGGCTCACGCTCGTTCGTGTTGGCGGCGATGCTAGCGCTGCTGGCAGGCGTCTGGATGATCTCGCGGCGCTTGCTGCTGCTCTCTCTTCTCGCTGGCTGCGTGTTCGTCGCTGGTGTATCTCTTCTGGATCTCTACACACCCTGGTTCGAGCAATTACTCTCGAGCGCCTTCGTACCTGAAGGTGCTCGCAGAGTGCTCATGACGTGCTCGTTGGTTCGGGTATCCGAGTCGTTTTTCAGTCGCAGTGTGTTTTTCATCCTAGGGCGTGGACTGTTCGATCACTTTCCGGTGTTTGGAGTAGGTCTGGACCAGTTTCGTTACTACGTGCCGGCACTCGTCGACCAGCTGGGGTTGAACATCCCCGGTTGGGTGGATAACTCCAATAATTTCTACCTAGGGCTCCTGACGGAGCTCGGCCTTCTTGGAACGTTACTGTTCGTATTGACTGCTCGGGGACGTGTTGTCGCAAAAGATCGGGGAGTCGTGTGTCTTGTCGGGCTTTTCGTGCTCGTGTCGGTGCTCGTTACGGGACCGCACCTCGATTTTCCAGAGGTTCTCTTTCTCTCGGCGGGGCTCGTCGCGGTGTCGACTCGGACACGTGCCGTCACATGGACGCACACGGTCACGTTTGCTTGTATAGGAATTATTGTTGGTGTTCTTGGTGTGCTTACCCGAGAGCAGGGTGGGTATTTGTGGGAATCCAGGCACGGAAGTTTTGAACAGTGGCTCACGCCGGCTGCGGAAATTTCGGTTGCCTGTTCGTGTAAAGGTTTTGCTGAAGTCGCTCTTGAGTCTGCTTATGTTCCTCAAACTTCATCGCTTGCCGTTTCTGTGCGCGCCAGCAATGGAGAGCTGCGGCATCTCAACTTCACGGCACCCGAAATTCAGCAGGTTGTCTTCAGGTGCACGGAAACAGACGCATACGCCTATGAGTATCATCCAGGAACGATGACGCTCTCCATCACAACCAGCCCCGGCTGGAGCCCCGTGCGAGCATGGCCGGGGAGGACGTCTGACACTCGAATGTTGGGTGTCAAGGTAAGGGGTCGGCATTGGGAGGATCTTCTGGGGCCAGCTCGGTGTGTCCGGACAGACTCGCCCCCAACCTGAACGGCGCATGCGCGTAGATCTTTATTACTGAGGATGTTCCTCCAAGAGCAGGGGTGAAATGAAACGGATCGTTTCCGCATCGCCGGGGCTATGTTCCACCTCCACTGAAGAGATGGACGGTCCTTCTTCTTTCACGAATATATGCTTAGGTGACGATATCACGTGCTCCTGCTCCCTACAGGAGACGATGAGAGCGTCGTCATATGGGTCGTACGAAACCCCATGCAGCTGCCACAAGGTGCTTTGATGTACCTCCCCAGCGAGTGACGAGAGGGTAATGTCAACTGCTTTGCCCCGCAGGCTCTTTGAGACCGAATCGAAGAAGGATTGCCAACGACTCTTGTCTAGCTCACGGGCCTCACTATTTGTCTCTTGATTTACGTCCATGATACGTCGTCCTCTTGTTTGAAAACACCTTTAACAGGCTGCCGAAAAACGTTCTTCTGCTTCGAAATCTGTTCGCTTGGAGCTGGCAGAAGATGAGAGTGCAAAGAAATCCTCGATGCACAGCAGACTTCGCCGAGCTTGGCTGAGGCGTGGATACATGCGCGGTTTTTAGTGCCCGCATCTTCATCTGTCACCACAACCCCCGATTTCTCCCCATCAAGCCGCTTTTCCGTAGCTTGTTAAAATACTATGGCTGCCTGAATGGCTTGATAGTCAGGATCTTGATCATAAGGCGTTGGGTTGCTTGGTTAGCATGCGGGGAAGACCCCCTTGTTGCCGTGAAAACGGAGGTGAGCGAACGGTCTATTGCAAAGAGCGGCGGCAGCGTTGAAATTCGCGTCGGTCCTCGATCCCCCTACTGTAATTCGATGTAGAGAGCACCCGACTGGACAGATGCTTGATTCTCTCTTGGAGGGTCGGGTAGTCCTGGCTCGATTCAAAGTCGGGGCTGAGCCGATATACTCGGTCGAGAGCGCTCAAGGCAGCCGCGGTGTTGTATCCAGCGTCGTTCAATTTATCGAGGGCAAATCGGTCGGCTTCAAGTTCGATCGTGCGGCGGCGAGATGCGTCGAGCAGAGGAGCACTCGCCACGAGGTGTAGTTGATGCTGTAGTACTACGTGTCCTGCTTCGTGAGTAAGCATGAAGGCTGCTTCGGCTTCGGAGTTCAGATTTTTGACGAGTCCGGCAGATATGAGGATCTCGTTGTTTCCAGGCGCGACCGCAAGTGGTTCGTGTGTAGCTAGGAGTCGCACAGAGAGGTCATATGCATCCGCGCCGGCAAGGTGCCGCACCAGCGACGTCAGATAGCGCGTGCATGCAGGGGCCGTGTGCTCTCCGTACAGCCCCTTCAGCTCGTGTGCGCGAAGGGTTCCCTGGACAAAGCTTTGATTTCGCGCTTGTGAGCTGCAGGCAAGTAACACCACCACGCAACATATGAGCGCTCGTGCCGAATAAGAAGCTTGTGTCACAGGTGGTTTCATCTCGTACCTAGACAATACTGAGAGCGGGCCGGTCTGCAAAGGGGGAGGTGGGAAGCCGTGCTTGGGGTGAGAACGATTGTTCGTATACGTGGCTATGCCCCGGCGGTCCTTCTTTCTCTGGCGGTGGCGATAGGTCAAGCTATCGCATGGTTTTTGATGCCGGAAGAGGCTGCAGCTCTGGTGTGCATCATCGCACTGCTCAGTATCACCCGCATTAGGCGGATTGAGCCGATTTTGTCAGGTGTTCTTGTTGGGCTTGTGACGGGGGCGCTCGTTACTACGCTGCAGACCCCTGCGCGCGCGAGCTTTGACGGTAGTGTCCTGATTCGAGTAGAGGAATCGCCTCGTCGAATCCGTTCGGACCAGGTAGTCTTCGTCGGGCGAGATCTTCTCTCTCCCTCGAGGCAGCTCTTGCGCTGCACAGCTGTGGAGCTGCCTTGGCGGAACTCAGGCGAGCTGCAGAAGGGGAGTGTGGTGTGGATCCGCGGTGAGCTGAGGTCGGTTGTTCGACCGCTGAATCCGTTTTCGTGGGAAGGGTGGCTTTGGCGGAGTGGAATAGCAGGTACGGTCAAGGTTCGTTACGTGTCTTCGCCACTGGAGCACAGCGCACATTTCATGGAGGAGGCGCGGGTGCTCATAGCGCAGAGAGTGCGCGCGGCGGTTGGAGATAGACGGGGAGGGGAGCTTTTCTTGTCGATGGCGTTCGGTTTCAGAGATGTTCTGAGTCCGCCGGTCGAGCAGTCCTTCACGGCGCTTGGATTGAAGCATCTATTGGTCGTGTCAGGATATCAGGTCAGCCTCGTGTTTGCGGTGTGTTCCGGTTTCTCGTTGAGTTTGATGCGGCGGTTCCCTCTTTTCTCGCGCTGGGCCCGAACACTCGCTACGGCTTTGGCCTTCGGAGCCGCCTTGATGTTTGTTGCCTTCATAGGGAGCGAAATGTCCGCGCTCAGAGCGCTGGTTGCGGCTGCCTGTGTATGCAGCAGTAAGATATTCGAGTGTTCAGGGCGATACGCTCAGAGGTGGGGCGTGGCGCTGCTAATTGTCGAGCTCCTGTCGCCATGGGCGCTGTTCGATGTGGGGGTTCAGTTGACCTTCGCGGCCCTGGCTGGAATTGGTGTTGGGGTGCGATTGGGAGAAGGAAGTACGACAAGGGGCTTTCTGTGGGTGACAGCCTCGGCATGGTTGTTCACCAGTGCGGTGATGCTTGCATGGAACGGAACGGTCTCGCTCATCGGACTATTCCTTAATCTTACTCTGGCGGCCCCTTGGTCATTCCTCAACTGCGTGGTCGGTGGCGCTGGGGTGTTGCTGCTCCTGTTGTTCGGGGATTTGGGGTCATGGGTCGTACGGATCGTCGCGTGGTGTAACGAAGAGATAGCAGCTCTGCTCATGGTAATGAGCGAACTCCCAGCACAGTCTCTGACATTTGAAGGGGCGTGGCGCAGCGGTGTGGCCGTTCTGTCGTGGTGTCTCGCTGGTGTGCTGGGTGTGGTGGCCAGCACACGGTCGTCAATCGTCCCGTCATCTCGGCAGAAGAAAAACCACGCAGTGGTGTGATCCTGTCGAGCTGGAGTGTGTGCCTAAGAGCGCGTAACAAAAATCTCCTCTGCTGCGACCAGCTGCAAGCTCGCGGGGCTGCGTCTTCGGCTCAAAATGTGCTCAACGTGCCACAGAGGGCACGTCTCCGCGCCTTTTGAGCCTGCATCCTTGCCCCTCGACCTTTCGCGTGGCCTTGCGACGAGGATATTTTTGTTACGCGCTCTAAGTCTATTACGCCGCGATACAAAGCCCCTTCATGTTGTCGAGATCGTCGATCAGTCTTCCTACACCTCGGACGACACAGGTCAGCGGATCTGAATCCCTGATAAAGGTGATGCCGCTCTTCTCGGTCAATTTTTCGGCCAAACCACGCAACATGGCACCTCCCCCTGCGAGGTGAACTCCGTTGGCAAGGATGTCTTGCGCCACCTCCGGACTGACGTTCTCGAGAGCGGTATAGATGGCCCCAACTATCGCGCAGATCGGCTCCTGCAATGCAGCGCGCACAACCTCATTATCCAGTACCATTGCTCGCGGCATGCCGGTGGTAACGTCTCGCCCAAAGACCGTCATGGTCAGAGGAGGGGTATGTTTGAGAAGTGATCCGATAGTTACCTTGACCCTCTCGGCTTCAAAAATGCTGATTTCCAGCCCACAGCGCTGTTTGACGTAGCGTTGAATCGCCTCGTCCATCTCGTCGCCGGCGATCCGGATCGCGTGCGAGAACATCGTTCCACCTAAACTCAGTATCGCGATCTCGGTGGTTCCACCTCCGATATCCACAACCATGCTGCCCACCGGTTGAGATACCGGGAGACCACTGCCCACAGCCGCAGCCATAGATTCCTCGACGAGGAACACCTGTCGCATACCTGCGGAGAGGGCTGCGTCGAGTACCGCTCTCTTTTCGACCTGGGTAATGTCAGATGGAACGCCGATGACAGCTCGCGGGCGCAGCAAGGACCAGCGGCTTCGCACCTTGTTCAGCATGTACTTGATCATCTCGGTCGTGACTTGGAAATCAGCGATGACCCCATCTTTGATCGGCCGAACACACTTGATAGCTCGCGACGTCTTGCCGTACATCTGTTTGGCGGCCGACCCAACAGCCAAAAGCTCTCCAGTTTCGGCATCAAGAGCAACCACCGAGGGCTCGTTCAGTATGATCCCTTCACCCTTGAGGTACACGAGCGTGTTGGCAGTCCCCAGGTCTACTGCAACGTCTGCGCTCATGGAAGCTGACACCTTTCTCCACAGGCGCGAATTCGCGAATGAGTTCTTTTCCGGTACTCTAAGCACGTATACCTCCTAGAGCCTTTTGCGGCTCCTCTTTTGCAGTAATAGTCTTTGGTTGAAGGATTGAATCGATGTCCAGCGAGCGACCGCGATTCCCTTTGGTAGCAAAAACAGTAATTGAAACCCCAAATCCTTTCTGTTCGTCGTTGAGGTGTTTCACCAGGGTCTGGATCTTGTTTTGAAAAAAAGCGCTCATCATGTCGTCGAGAGCGATGAGGATGTCGCCTTGTGGTAAGCGGGTCACGGGAAAGTGAGGTGGTAGTGCTTGCTGTACCAGTCGGAAGAACTGGTCACTGCGGCGCACAGCTCCGGATATGCCTACAATCCGCTCCATCTCCGCAAAGCTTTCGAATGAGAGGCGCAGGAACTCTACTGAGTCGTTCCCGATAGCGCTCGCAAGGCCTTCAGCACGACTGACGAAGCTCTCCCATGAAGACTCCAGTGCAGTGGGTTCCCGTTTGAAGAGCGCCCAGAACAGGAGTCTGGATACCTCGGTGGTTACGTCCTCCAGATATTTCACCTGCATCTTGCTGAAGGGGAAGGGGCGCTTGCTATCACACATCAGCACACCGTGGTGCTCGTGGGCGTCCCGGCATTCTGCCGGCATCGGGACGGGGAGGGCGGCCAAGCTCTTGAGCTGTTCGCTGTCTGCATATAGGCCCAGAGTAGAGCTGTCAGCATCGAAAGGCGCGATGTGGATCGGGCGACCGTGTTCCGCAACCCATCCCAGCAATCCGCTTCCCACTTGAATCCGGCAATCGCGCGCCAAGGTTGTTGCCAGGGAATGAGCGGCAACCATCTCGATGCTCCGAAACTTCGATGGGCTCGAGGACTCTACGACGCGTCGGAGTTCTATCGCCCCGGATGTTGACGTGGTGCTCGGCGAGCCAGGTACCTGGGTTGTTACCGAAGCAGAGAGGGGCAGAGAGGGGGATAGGAGTCCTGTTGGAAGAAACAGGGCACACGTATGGGCCTCTGCAACGGTGGCTGCCAGACGGGTTAGCCTTTTGAGATCTTCCTTGAGTTGGCTCGTTAACGTCATGTGTACGGCGACTATTCGGAAACGGCTCAGAGCGAGCTCGGCAGCTTTAAGTGGCCTAAAGTTACCAGAGCTTTGCGTTGGCCACAACCCGTTTGGTGACTATTTGTGCTTTTTCACGGGAGTTGAGCGCGAGCTCGACAGGCGTCAGCTCCATGCTCAATCGTTATCTCTCTCAAAGGATAATTTTACAAGGAGGACAGCCAGGACAGCGAGGGGGAAGGAAATGGGCGACGGATGCTGTATTTGAGTAGCCTGACTCAAGCAAGGCGAGCCCCAAAGATCGGTGACGCGCCGAGGATCTTTTGGGTGAGGGAATATCTTTCTCCCTCTCCGTTCTCGCAGCGCTCTTTGTCTAAAAATATATCTGGGTCTTCGTGAAATCGAGTGGGTAGGGCTCGGTGTTATCCCGACGTGAACGTGCTCGTAAACGTGAACGTACCCGAAACAGGCATCATGCGGGCTGAAGGCATAGCTTGGAAAGCATGGCTGCAAT
>JBIIOE010000182.1:0-4647 GCA_044337105.1 Bdellovibrionota bacterium
CTCGTTCGACCCTGCGCCAGAGGACCTCTAAAAACCGCTTCCACAGAGACGGGGCTGGCGCGGTGCATCTCAAATGAGGCTCTTAAGCATAGCTGGGGGCTCCTAGGGACTAAAAATCCAGAAATCAGGCTCAATAAGGCTCGGCGCCTCCCGAAAAAAATCGCTTTTCGCTCAAGGTGAAGCAGAACTTTCGTCACTTTCGTCTCAAACTCCCTCTAGCAACACCTGGACATCCACACCAACAAATCCCAACTACCTAGTTTGCTGATATAACTCCGGAATTAATCGATCTTCTTATCCATCGCGCGTTGCCCAATGCAGACGCAATCCAATCGCACCATTTGCCTTGATGAGTTCGAACCACTCGTCTGGCGTGTCAGCGATGACTGGCTCCTGATATCCTCCCCGTTCCTCATGGGATCCCTCGGTGCGGACAAATCGTATCCTGTCGCAGGAATAGCACGTGGAGTGATTCGGCAAAAAACGACCTGTATAGGTGCCCTGCAGAAAGGCGTTGCCGTAACAGGTAAGCGCGAAAAGCTGCGCAGTGGTAGATACAGATACCATATAATTGGCCCCCCCTACCCGACAGGAACATCCCCTATAGTGGCGCTGTTGCTGCGGAAACGTCCCTGCTCTCGACGGGCAAGCCCCCTCTGATAATTTGACGGATGGGTTGGGCGGCTGTCAAATGATAGTTGGATACGCGTGGTAGGATATAGATCGTGCCTGGAGCATGGAAGGAGCATGAAGCATAAGGGGATCTTCGTCCCACTCACCCGCCTCGCTTACCTGCCCGAGCCTCTTCGAAGTCTTCGACCGGAAAATCCCCGAATTTTATGATCTTCCTTCTCGGAACGATCGTCGTGCTCTGCACAGTGGCCGGAAACAGGCGGTGCACTTCGTCTTCGAGGGCGAAGATATCCGCTGTCCTTTCGAGCTGGGCTGTGAACTTGTATTCCCAATCCCCAAAGGACCGAATGAGTATTCGAATCGCCGGGTGATCCTGGCAAAACTTCACGAGCCGCTGGTGCTCTGCAGGATTCACTAACGAAGTGCGCAGCAGTACCTCGAACTCCGAATACCCGAGCAACGCCGCATTGATACCCGCGGACATTGGAAGGATGACGCCATTCTTCTCTAATCCTTTGAGGCGGTACTGGACCGTCGACGCAGGAAGCCCCAGCCGTTTGGCAATCAGCGCCGTGTTTTGGCTCAACCCACGCTTGAGCAGCTGCAGGATACGAGCATCGACTGCATCGATTTCGACTCGGGGCCTGCCCCAGCTCTGAATGACATGCGCTCCTGGGATCGCCTCAGGCCACAGAAACTTGGCTCCGAAGTGGTACAGTTCTCCCTCGATCGACCAAGCAACTTGCGAAAATGGGACCTTTGCCCGAGCTCCTGCCGCGTCCATCGAGGTGAAGAGATCTTCGGGACGGCGGCTCAAAAAAGTGACCCCTAAGGACCTTTCGCCCCCATTGACCCCAAGGAACCCCACGCGACTGTTCTCCTTCAGCACGGTTACCAGTTTATCGACGTGCCCAGGACGAACCGAGAGATGTACGTGGAAGAGGTAATACCCGAGACTCGCCTCGTTAGTAAACCTCAGCGGCACGATGACTTTGAGCTCCTCCAGTTGATGAAGCTCGTACCGGACGGCCTGAGGCTTTAAACCACAGATGGCGGCAATCTTCTGTACGCCCTCTTGGTAATGAAATTCAGCGACCCGCAGGATCAATCGTTGGCGATCGGTAAGTTTGATCGTTTTCATCAGAATCGGCCGTTCAATTACTGAACCGTTCTCTCCCATAGGCTCGGCTCACGCAACACGGTTTCTTCTCCGGACGCGCCCCGACGAAGGAGCCGGTCAATGTTACGCGTCTAAAAGCCCGAGATGACGCTCAGGTGCAATCATCTCCTGCTCAGCAGCGCACTACTGACCTTAATGGTGCTACAGCTAAAGTCGTTGCAGATAAACACTTTCTTGGGCTACCGTTTAGCGATGTTAAGGATACTTGCGACCATACTTCCCCCGTTTCTCTTTTTAGTAATCTCGAGCGTCAGTGCGAATGCCAATGCCAATGATAGGGATAGGCCGTATCACATCGCGCTGATTGCGCCACTCTCTGGCCCAGTGGCGTTCCTCGGAGAACAGGTGAGAAAAGGCGCTACTCTCGCTCTTGAATCACTCGACCCTCTCGTGAGGAATAAGATTACATTCACGGTAAAAGATGATCAGTTCGATCCGAAACAGACACTCGCTGCTTACTATCAGCTTGAGGTCCAAGGCGGTGTTGATGCGGTGATCGTAGTTGGTTCTCCCCCCGCGAACGCCCTCGCACCGATTATCGAGAAAAAGGACCAGGTGCTGGTGGCCGTAGCGGCATCAGATCCTGAAATTGTGAAGGAGAGGACCAAGAGTTTTATTCACTGGGTTATCCCGTCTGAACTCGCAAAACCGCTGGTCGATGAGATCCTGCGACGAGATTACAGGAAAATTGGGCTTATAGCCGCAGAGGTAAGTGGTACCCTTGCAGATATAAACGCCGTGGAAGCGGAGCTGTCCCTACGGGGTCACGGTGATAGAATAGCCTACAAAGCCGCGTTTCTCAGAGATGAACTGGATTTTAAGAGTGCTATCAACACCATGAAGGTGAAGAAAGTTGATGGTGTAATTGCGGTACTCTTCCCTCCATCTGTTTCGATATTTGCCAAGCAACTGCGGCAACTTCAATTGAAGGCAGAGCTTATTGGAATGGAAACTTTCGAGGATGAGGCTGAAGTAAAGGCTGCGGCAGGCGCACTGGAAGGAGCTTGGTTTGTTACTGCCGCTCATCCTTCGTCTTCGTTCGCTGAGAAGTTTCGTGCCCGGTGGGGAGACGGCCCTGGAATTGCAAGTGGGAATGGATATGATGCCATTACCATGGTCGCGCAGGGGGTGTCCGAATCAAAGCTTAGTGTTGAAGCGATGTCTCAGTACCTCCACACAAAAAGTGATTTTACGGGTGCATGTGGCACCTACAGTGCATCAGGCGATAATAGGTTTACGCTACCCGCGGCACTTAAGCGCGTACAAGGGACGACCTTCCCCCACTTGACACCTAACTCTCCAGCTCCTGGCGATGAAAAATGAGATGCTCTGTAGGGAACTGACTAGCTCGTTGGGTGCACTGGCTGCTTGGCGAGAATCTCAATCCCTCTAGAAATGTCGACCTTCGCCGCAAGTCACCGCTAGGAATGATCGCCCCACACTCTTCAAGCGAGCGTAACCTTGTCTGTTGTGTCGGTAATAGTCGGCTTAAGAAGTTTGATAAGCCGACGAATTCACTCCAGATGGAGCATGGGTGCCTATTTGCATCAGCAAGCGCCGCTGATCTAAAATGTTAAAGGTCTAGGTAGATTTGGTTGACGACTCAAGATGCAGATTGATCGATTTATCATGCAGGCAGAAACCGCGGCCTCGAATTTATGGGCCGCTGAGCAGGAGATGACCGCAACGTTTCGTCAGCTCGGATTGCTGCCAGCGGCAGACCCCGACTGGGATTCGTTGACGGTCCCCAAGATCGACAAACTGGCGGGAGGCGTCGTGATTATCGACCAGGACAGTCTTCGCACGGCGCAAAATCTTGGAGAGGTTCGAATAGTTCTCCAGGTAGCCAAGATCGGGCAGAAGTTTTACGGAGAAGAGCAGACTCGAGATTACTACAGACTCGCTGTGCCCGGAGGAGCAGTGCGCTCCAATGAAGAGAATCAGGCGATCGCGAGCGGGGAAGTGCCCTCAAACGATACTCACCGTGCATTTTATTACGTCGTACAGAGGCAGCTTGCGAACACTGGTGCCGTTTCGATGGACTATGATCTCGTGAGTGGAGTAAACGAGGTAGTAGCTGCCGAGGCGTACAAGCGAGTAGCAGCGGAGATGGGAGAAGCCGCAGCTTCGAGAATCACCTTGCAAGGGTGGTCGTCTCCCTACCGTAAGGAGTCTTTTCTGAAACCCCTCCAGCTCATAGACGTAGAAGCAACGGCTACGATCGCTCGAACGATTAACAATCCGGAAATCGTCCATACGCCGAACACGACTACGCTCTCAGGGATAATCACCCGGGTAAACGAGGGTAACATTGTCGCGCTGGCGCAGGTCGGACACGTGCTCGACGAGGCAGAGGAAACGGAGCACCAGAAAGGAGTAAAGGTGCTTACGATAGCTGAGGCGGTTCGGATCGTTCAGAGCGGCGCTTCAGTGGAAGGTTATACTGGATATAGAAGGCTGTTCCCGAGCGATCGAATCGACGGAACGAGAAATCCCTCGTTAGCGTGGCATCTCGGCCAGACGGTGCGCTGGATAAAGACCTTTGTAGAATCGAAGGATTCGCGATAAGCCTCGAAATAAAGGTAATTGAAGGGACGTAGTTTGAAACCCTGAGGGTCTTAGTTGCCTCAAATTGAAGGTCATTAAAAGAGGAGACCTTCGAGTGACGCTACAAAGCAAACGAGAGCATTTTCAGGCGGTTATTAACCGTTATCACCGGAGTGGAAAGAAGCAGAAGGGGATCATCCTGTCAGAATTCTGCGCAACGACTGGGTTAAACTGATCATACGCGATTCGGCTATTTAATTCTGGAGCCCAACAGGAGGGCAAAAAGC
>JBIIOE010000183.1:0-4595 GCA_044337105.1 Bdellovibrionota bacterium
CCTTTGCCTTATCACGAGGCTTTCTGCTGCGTGCGGCGAGGACTGCTACACCGTAGTGCTCAGCGAGCTCTTGATAGGACCTGTTGATGACGGGATCGTATCGACATGGTGTAGTAACTCCTGTTTTCAGGTTATCGATTACTACTGTTTCGGGTACACCACCGTAGAAGTTAAACGCTCGCACGTGAGATCCGAGCCAGCATGAGATTTCCGCTGACTCCGTCACCTCGGTGTACTTATAGTAGCTTGCGCCAAGAACAGCGGCGAATACCGGTGCTTCTCGAACTTCTCCGCTCTGCCGGTCGACAATAGCAACCGTGAGTCCCGCGTAGTCGATAAAGAGCTTCTGACCAGGCTGATGTTGTTGCCGGAGTGTCACTCGGTGTGCTCGTCGATAGCGATTAAATCGCCTGCAGAATGTGCTGTAGCTATAGTGGGACCCCGGATGGTCTTGACTCCACTCTTGCCATAGGAGGGCAAGGGTCATCCCTTTACGATCAAGTTCCTTATCGAGCTTGGCAAAGTCCGGTTCCGAGGTAACCGTGGTAGCATGCCGTCCCGGCTTCTGCTTACCCAGCCGCTCCATTAAGGCTTCGTCTGTGAGCCCCTTGGCGTCCTCGTACGTGACATTATGCGCCTCGGCTCGCCTCAAATAGTCTTGTACCGCAGCTCTCGAGGCTCCGCTCGCCGCTGCTATCTCGCTCTGGTTATGCCCCTCCGCTGCTAACCGTAGGATCTCCCTTACTCTCTGCATATTCAGCACCCCCTCTCTCTTTCGTTTCTTCATGCCTAGTCCCTCCATTCTGGGACGGCATTTTAGAGGTGCCGAACTTTCTGCGAATCAACTGCCGAGCATTTTGATTTTAACCTGCTGAACTTTCTGATTTTGGGTGCCGAACTTTATGCGCGCGTGCACTCGGAGTAGGTAATAAGGAACTCGCTGCCATCTTCACTGTCCAGACGGCGGGAGAGGCTCTGAATTTCCACCCTCACCTCCACGGGCTCCTCGCTGACGGATACTGGAAAGATGGCGTATTCACCAGGTTCTCTGAGATCGACCTAGCAGCGCTCACACAAGCCTTTGCTGAGCGTGTCCTCGCTCAGCTCCACAAGAAAGAGCTCATTACTGACGATCACGTTGCGCAGATACTATCCCAACAACATACCGGCTTCTCTGTCTGGTTAGGCGAGGCATTCCACGATAAAGAATCAGAGCAGTTCGTGGCTCGATACATCGAGAGAGGACCACTCGCTCTCGATAAACTCTCCATCCAAGATGATATCGTTACCTACACCACCAAGGACAATGCTGCTCATGAGTTCGATGCTCTCGAATTCCTCGCTACCCTCTCCTCTCATGTCCCTAAGCACTACGAGTCCATTACCAGGTATTATGCAAGATACTCCTGCAGGCGACGAGGGGAGCGCGCTAAGCTCTCCACTCCGCCTGAAGATGAAACAGAAAGCGACTACCGACGAGAGTTCCGGGCTAGTAGCTGGGCCGCGTGCGTAAAGCGCATATATGAAATAGACCCCCTGGAGTGTCCCAAATGTAAAGCTCAGATGACTATCGTCGCTTTCATTCAGGACGAGCACTCAATTAAGGACATCATGAAGGCTCAAGGTATTCCCGACTTTCACGCTCCGCCGACGATTCCCAAGTTCGTCGACACCTGCGAGGCTGTCGATGAACTACCCACTTACGACACATTCGAGCAGTCCCCTGATGACTTCTAATACCACTTCCTCTGTGATGGTGTGGTCTACGTGTCTCTGTAAAAGCAGATTTTGCCCCGTTTTCATCCCTGGATGCCATTATTGAGACTGGGAAATGCTCTCAAGCAATACAGCTACAATTACAACATCCATCTTAACCCAGCAGGCTCATTCCTTCCGGGTATCTTTACCGCCCAACCTCAGAAAAAACCCGCAAGGCATTCGACCCTAACTACCTACGATGCTGATATAACTCAAAAATTAATTGATTTCCTTATCCTTCGGTCGCAGGCCACTCGATAAATCTCCTCTAGCGTAGATCCGTATTTTACCGTCCCGCAACTCAGTGCATTCGTTCTCTGTTTCATGCGCTTTGGGGAAGGCCCACAGTTACCCTCGCACATTCGACTAGTGAGACGAAATTGATTAGCCTTGACGGTAGATGAGGTGGTTAAGGAGTAGAAAACCTGCGCACTATGCAAAACTTGGCCAATAACCGGCATCGCGAACTCACCCCCGAAACAGGATCGACATCTGAGACGCAGTCGTATCAGGGCGACTTGATTCGCAAAGCCCTCATCGAGGTATTGAAACGCGCCATTCCGGACAGCCTTCCGGACAGTGCTATATTATGTGATCACCTCGCCGCTGTTTTACTGGAGGATCCCGAAGAACGCGTCGGTCGGTTCCTTCAAGAGATTAGTACTTATACACTAGTTCTTCACCACAGCGATGGTAGAGGTGCCGGAACTTCGACTAGCCCGTGCTATTTCAAAGAGGTATCAGGTGACGAAGTAGCTGAGGATCCAGAAAACCAGGGGGCTTCTGAGCTGCATATCAATGTTTTCGCCGCAGGTCTATGGGAGTCTTTCACTAAAACCTTTGATGATGTTGCGCATCCTGACGTGCAAGCATGCACGAGCGGGCATAACACTAGCGGGCATCAACTGATTATAGGATCCGGTGGATTATCTGATGAGTGTCTGTCTAGCACCGGATTTGAGGGGTGCGTTCCCAGAAGGGGGGACTATGATATTAGAGCAAAAGAATTGCCCGAGGGGCGTGGGCATACGTCTCGCCAACTACGTATTAATGGACTACGACGACTCGGCCTCGATATTGACGATTGGATTAACCGGGATGAGGTACAGAGATGGCTTGATCGTGCTGGTGTAAGGTGGCAGGAGGCAGAGGTCGACAGAGAGAATAGTCCCATACACACCCAGCTTCACCTTGCGCGACGAAGGTTGTGGCAAGCTGAGTATGATTGGCTTATGAGCGACGAGGCGATCCGTAGTAAATCTCCGGGAAGGTGGTTTAGGGACCTCTGTGTTCTGTGTGGTGTTTCGACGGTTACCCTGAGCGAGTTAACCACACGCTCTCAGACGTCCTTTTCTTGGGTTCAGAACGGCCACCTTGATATGTCTGTTGCAACTCAGGATAGATTTAGGGATTGTCTGGCGCTTACTATTGGAGTCCCCATGACAGTGGGGATGCGGAGCCATGTAGGTTTTGGGTATAACCTTCCTGCCGGCGCATTGCTTGGCTTACCGATTTGCGAAAGCGAAAATCCGACCTCGAGAACGATCGAGGTTAGTCGGTTTCATGTAGCTCGGGTCCTGAAGCTGTCCTTTAATGATCGATACGTCCGGCGTACGAGTGCCAAACAGATTCTCATGAGACTCAAATGTGTCTCTGATGCTTACTTTGAAGGGCGACTCACGAGAGAGGAGACGCTAGCTGCGAACCCAATCGTAAGAGGCAGTCAATTACATGTGCTGCTAAGAGAGGCGAGTGCGAATTGTCCTGAATTGCGAGAGCCTCGAGAGCATTGCAACGCAATTTGGGACGGTGCCAGAGACCTACAAGCTCTGAACAAGATCATGACCACTCTCAATGAGCAGCACTGGAAGCTCGATATCAAACCAATCTTAGAAGCGATTGAGTGGCTACCCTCGGGAGCTGAAGGCTTTTTACGTAAAGGCGGCCCAATCAATCGTAGCAAAGCTTGGGAATATGCAAAACGCCATCACGACGGCTCGGTACGCAGTTTACTCAAAGCACATCGTACTGCATGCCGATTGACTCTAGATACGCTTGCTAAGCTACTTGGGTTTGCTCGTGACTTGATTAGCGCGTACGAGCGCGGGGAAAGGCGCAATCCCTGGTTGCTCGCCCGCGCTCTTTCTGAGGATCATAAAACGCCCACAAAGCCCTTGCTGCGCCAAGATGGCAGTTTGGAAAATATGTGGCAACTCCCAACAGAGCCGGCTTCTCCCGGCTCACCAGTGAGCGAAGTTATTCGTCGCGATGTAGCAATTTTTCTCCGAGAATTCAAAGAAGGGACACGTCCGCCCGACCCTAAATCCGGTTGGCTAGATCTCTGGAGTGCACTAGAGGAGAGCGGGGCAATCGATCTTGAGGCAGACTTTATGGACGGGAGAGAGAGTTCTCGAGAGAATTGGTTTAGCGCTGAGCATCCTAACGCAAGTCAGATCAGGAGCGAATTCCTCAAGAAACATGCAGCTATTCGTGATGCCCTAGAAGAGATTAGCCCTAGTGAATCTTTACCACTAATTGAGCTTGGAGGGCATTGTTATTTACTGAAGCAAATCTCTGTCGGCACATTTCAGATTCATCAAAGTGATCTTATGCGAATGAGGATGTGGATTCATTTGTAACTGTTCCAGGCGGTATTTTTTTCAGGGTCTGTAACTTAAAGTGTGTATGGAAAGGTAAGGAGCCGTCCCGACCGGGGCCCGATCAAAGGGGCCCGTGGAGGGAGGGACGGCGGATCCGGAACCCTGGATGCTGATCGGTAGCTGAAGGGGGGTCTGGGGGGAAATCCTTGCAGCCCGAGCGTTCTGTAGTACGTTTTG
>JBIIOE010000184.1:0-4581 GCA_044337105.1 Bdellovibrionota bacterium
TACTGCTCTATTTCGGGCGGGAGCGGAAAAAGTTGCTTTTTCGGGTACGTTCACGTTTACGTGCACGAGCACGTTCACGTGGAAAGGCGCGATTTATAGGTCAAACAAGGGCTTACGCTGTCTCCAACCTCGCTATCACCCACTCTAAAACGCGATGAGCCTTGATTTCTTCTAGGTTTACACATGACTGGATAGACTTCACAACCATGGTAATCCGTGACCTATCACAAAGGGCGGGCGGATCGAAGCCTATATACGCAACGGCGCCGGGTACGACAGCACCAGGGCCAGCAAAGACACTCAACTTCTCGCGCAACGCATATTCCGCCGCATCGACGGCGCAAGGATACAGGGCAATCCCATGCGGAACAGAACAGTCCCGGATAGCGTCGGTAGAATACTTCCAAACTTTGGCAAGCAGATAGTTGAGCCGACCCTTACAAGAGAGATAGCTATTCTCCGGAACTGGTACCACTCGAACATCTGGGGAGCATTCGCCGTTATAGGTCACGACCTGTCCCGCCCACAGACGTTCTACTAATTGGCACACCACCACCCCATGAGTGCGGCGCACCTCTTCCGCGTGAGGCAATAACGCACCCCGAGAGCGATAGTTGGGAAGTACTGCCGAGTACGATTCGTCGGGCGAAGTCCGCCTTGGCTGTTCTTGAGACTGCGATATCACGGGCTCAAGATATCGCGAGTCGCGATCTTACGGAAGCGATGCGCAAAAACTACGGGACATGCTGAATGGCATAATGGTTAGGCGGACCGGCTGAGAGGCAACCGAGAAATTCAAAGCATCAAAATCGTCCGCCGACTCTTCGTCCGAGTCGCGCGAATTGTTATCGGCACCATGTCACTTAGTTGAGCTCTCTTCGAGATGCTGACGGATAATCCTCAACGCTTCCGGGTCAATATGCGGCGCTGGTATCATTGGTAATGCCTCCCTGTGGAGCATCGGCGGGAGATTCTCGGTAGTCAGCTCCTTTTCAACTTGCCGGGGTCTGCCTGTTTCGGGATTTGCACTAGTCATATAACCCTCCTTCTAAAAAGCTTTCGCGCCGATAACGCTCAGTTTTGCCGGCCGATAGGCTCGGCAAAAACGCTTTGTTATACACCTTCCTACGCCTGCGGCATGCGTAAGTGAGCGAGTCCGCCTTCTGGAATTTCTGTAAGCAAATCTAGTGCGAGCTGCCCAGTCCAGCTCCAAGCCTCTCGCGCGTGTCGCTTGAGCTGAGCATTGAAGACCTGGTCTTTAGCAGTAGAGATAACGATCTGAAGCCCTTCTTTCACCTGAGTGATATCGATCTTTGATAAAAGCTCAGGGTCTACCGTTAAATCATCGTCTTCTTGACGAAGCGTAGAGCTGAGCAGATATATCGCATGAGGGCTGCAGTTTCCGCGCTCCATTCCGCCTTTGAGGATATCGATACAGCAATTCACTACTCCTGCTCTTGTATCGAGGTCGAGTTCAAGACCTGACTCGCCCAATTGATCTGCAGCATCTCCAAAATCGAAGTCAGTCCGAGTGTCTCTATGCATTCGTAGTGACGCTAGGAATTGCTGTTCTGTGGGGTAGGAGCCCGAGGCTTTCCATTCAGAAAAGGACTTCACGCTGCTAGCGGGTGATGTCTCTAATGTCATAGTTTTACCAGTTTTTATATCTCTCAACGTCGGTTATTCGATGAATTTCCAATGATGGTGCATAACGTCCTAATGATGGGTTTCGACCACAGGGAGAAATCCCATCGATTTATTTGTTCTACCTGAATTGTACCTGCCCTCTGAAGCGGTAAGCAACTCCCCGCGCCCCACGCCGATTCTAGCTTCTGGAATTGGAACCACAGAGGACTCAGAGGAACACAGAGGGGAGCATGGAAACAAATCAAATCACCGGGGCCGTCGTGGATGCCGCTATGCGAGTGCACTCTCGCCTTGGACCCGGACTCCTCGAGCAACCGTATAAGAAGTGCCTCGAACACGAGCTCGCCTCACGAGGATTCACCGTCAACACCGAAGTGTACTTACCAGTGCTCTATGACTCGGTTCTCATCGATATCGGGTATCGCCTCGACCTGCTAGTGAACTCCGAGGTCATCGTAGAGATCAAAGCCGTTCAAGCGGTGTCGCCGGTGCACCGAGCTCAGATGCTAACGTATCTCAAACTTGCACGAAAGCACGTCGGTCCGCTCATCAACTTCAACGTCGTACATCTCAAAGAGGGTATCGAACGATTCGTGTTCTGACCTCTGTGTTCCTCTGAGTCCTCTGTGGTTTCAACCCAAAAGCCGTAACCCACGATAGAGGTAGAACGTTGCTATGAGCGGGGCGTTCTCGCCTCCGCTTGATAGCTTTATTAGCCTATCACGCAACATTTTCGTAGATCTCCCGATATCTCTAGTATTTGGAGAAGCTACCGTGACCGATCGAATTGAAGCTCTCATTTACATTATCCGAGAGGAGCGGGTGATGCTGGATCAAGATCTAGCAGCGCTCTATGAAGTTGAGACCAAGGTTCTCGTCCAAGCTGTTCAACGAAACATTAAACGATTTCCCCCTGATTTTATGTTTCAGCTATCCTTTCAGGAGTTTACAGCTTTGAGGTCACAAATTGTGACCTCAAAGGGGCGAGGAGGACGGCGAACAGCCCCATACGCATTCACTGAACATGGCGTCGCTATGCTCTCAAGTGTGCTGCGGAGCGAGCGTGCCGTCGAGATAAACATCCAGATCATAAGAGCGTTTGTCAAACTTCGGCAATTTGTCGCCTCAAATGCAGAGTTGAGCGACCGACTGAACGGTCTTGAGCAAAAGTATGATTCCCAATTCAAGGTCGTTTTCGACGCAATCCGGCAGCTCATGAGCGAAACGACACACGTTCCACCGAAGAGGCGAATCGGATTCTAGAATTATCGAGACGGGCGCTCCTCTAAAAGCGCTCGTAGAAAGGAGAGCGACAAATTGGAGAGAAAGAATCCCGTGGTCGGCACAAGTGCGTCCACAAATGGGCGACTGGAATCAAGCACTAGGAACACCAAGACCATAGTCACATATGTAATGCCGGTGATGGAGAAGAGCCGAACACGGCTTTTCTCCCATGCCTTATTCGACTCCACTCGATAATTGCGATTGCGTATGGCAGCAAGCTCGTTCTCAACGACAAAGAGTCGCTCTTGGAGCTTGATCAGGTCGACGGAGTCTTGTTGGGCGGTTGTGTTGCTCATGGATGATTATCTTTGGGGCTAACTTTTCGATGAAATGTTGCCTGGAGCGACAGAGGAAGGCAATCATTTCCATCGATTTGTTAGCCTGCTCTGGGCGCGGGCCTCAGTAGTTTCGACTGGCCGTTACGAATTTCATAGAGTTCTAATTCGAATCGAGCCTCGCGTCCCGGCAGTTCAAATTTTCCGTCCGGCAGGCTTACTGACTCGATTTTTCGCGCCAAGTCTGCGTACTCCGTCTGGGTCCTTATTTCCGAATGCTCACTAAGCAGGGCTAGGGCAACGGAAAGTGCCGTGTAGCATCGGTAGACGACGCCACTTCTGAAAGCTCCGGGTGCTAGTCTTTCGTAGGTTTTCAAGAACCGAGGAAAATCTGATTTTTCGGTGATAAAGACAGAGCCTTCTAGATTCTTTGCACCTGCGGCCTCTATAACTTCGGGATACGCTAGCCAATAATTACTATAAAGTGGTTGGCGAATACCTTGTTCACGCAGCCGCTTGATCGCAGGACCGAACTGTTGAAAGCCAAGCGTCATCTCGATTACATCTGGATTTGCTGAACGTATACGAGAAGCGATCGGTAAAAAGTCACTCAGCCCTTCATCAAGCGAGTCCTTAAAGACTATTTTTCCACCAAGTTGTATAAAGCGCTTTTCAAAGGCTGCACCTACCGCAAGAATGTAGTCATCTTCGAGTAGAAGAATGGCAGCCGTTCGCGCGCCATTTTCGTAAGCCTTTTGTGCAAGTCCACCCCCTTCTTCATCTGGCGTAGGTATCACCCTTACGGCGAAAGGATTGTCACGCACAAAGCTTTCGTGCCCCATCACCCCAAAAAGTGGAATACCGGTTTGCTTGGAAACGGGATTTATTGAGACGCCAACGAGGCTGTGATTGCAAGCTACGCCCCAGACACCCGCACTAGAAAGTCGTCGAAACTCCGATATCGCTGTCTTCTGCTTACGCTCATGATCGCCGTAGAGGATCTCGATTTTTGCAGCGAGCAAAGGATTTCGTTCCCGGAAAAGTTCGTCGGCAATCCTGTACCCATTGAGACAAGCGGTACCATTCATAGCACCGGGCCCCGTAAGTTCGGTTAAAGCCCCAATCTGAATTTTTTTCTCAGCAGGCAAAGCGTTCGCAGGCAGAAAAGGCGCCGAGATCACAAATATAAATAGCAGCAGTCGGTTTTGCATATTGGGTGATGGCATACTGAATCTATTAAATTGCGTGGAGGCTAACGTCCTAATGATGGGTTTCGACCACAGGGAGAAATCCCATCGATTTATTTGTTCTACCTGAATTGCACCTGCCCTCTGAAGCGGTAAGTAACTCCCCGCGCCCCACGCCGATTCTAGCT
>JBIIOE010000095.1:0-14563 GCA_044337105.1 Bdellovibrionota bacterium
TTTTAACCCTTCCGTAAACGCCTTGGTGTCAAATACCGTAGGGCTAGACTCAGCTGTCGTTGTCTCTTCTGTTGTCATTTTGTCGTTCCTTTTCCGTTTCATTCTCAAAACGTACTACAGAACGCTCGGGCTGCAAGGATTTCCCCCCAGACCCCCCTTCAGCTACCGATCAGCATCCAGGGTTCCGGATCCGCCGTCCCTCCCTCCACGGGCCCCTTTGATCGGGCCCCGGGCGGGACGGCTCCTTACCTTCCCATACACACTTTAAGTTACAGACCCCTCGGAAAATGGCAGGCCTGACTCCGTATCTTGAGCAAAACCTCGAGATTCCAGTCGAACAATTCTCTTTCCAGAATACGCCCGTTGATGGCTTAGGGGAACGGGACGCGAAGTTCATCATGCCATGTCTCCTAGCCGCGCAACGGCTTGGTTACGGTATGTACCGCACGAATTTCATCCCTTACTCATCAGGCTTTGGTCTCGGTGCCAAGGCTGCCTGGGGAATTGAAATCGGCCAAGCTGGAATCACCGCCGTCATGCTTTCACTGAAGAGCTAGCTTGACGCACTCAGAGTTTAATCCCGCATATCTTTTTTCCGTAGGTTGTGCAATTGAGGACTTCACCCTACCTACGCACATCTCAATAACTGTGTGGTATCAAACGGCCCGCCAAGAGTTCATCTCCTAACGGGCCGCACATCTCATACACTGAGACAGCAATCAATATCGATAATGCGATGGCTTAAACGGCCCATTCTTCTCGATACCAAGATACTTCGCCTTCTCATCGGACAACTCAGTGAGCTGCACTCCGAGCTTCTTGAGGTGAAGACGTGCTACCTTCTCATCAAGAATCTTTGGTAGTCCGTGCACACCGATCGGATACTGTCCCTTTTTGGTGAAGAGCTCGATCTGAGCGATCACTTGGTTAGTGAACGACGTCGACATCACAAAGCTTGGGTGACCGATACTGCATCCGAGATTTACGAGTCGTCCCCGAGCAAGTACGATAAAGTCGCGCCCATCTTTCATCACGAACTCATCAACCTGTGGCTTAATGTTGATCTCTTTGCAGTTATCTTCGAGCCACTTGATGCCGATCTCATTATCAAAGTGTCCGATGTTAAAAAGAATCGCCTGATCCTTCATCCGCGTGAAATGCTTCTCGTTGATGATGTTGACATTTCCTGCTGAAATGGCAAAGGGTTGAACCCTACGAGAAGTTCGCTCGAATGATCGATGCCCACTGGGGGTATTGCTGCCTACTGCAAAGCCGAAAACAAAGTTGCTCTCGGATTTGTTGAGGGACTCAACAACAAAATACGCGTCCTGCAGCGCCGAGCTTACGGATTACGAGACCAAGAATATCTAAGGCTTAAAGTCCTTACCTGCATGTTACCAGAGCTCTAATTCCTAACTTACTACCCACTCGAAAACCCGAGGAGCTATTTTTTTGCTTCATTAGGATACATCGAGCGCCTTTCATGCATACCACTAGAAAGACTATTTACGGAGGATTTATGAGCAACTTAACACCCGCAGGTGACCGCAAACCAAACAATGGCCTCCGCGATGTCAGTGCTCCTACTTCGCCAGAGAATTTAGAGGGTACGGATACGGAGAAAACCCTGGAATTGGTTCGACGGATTGTCGTTGATAGGGATGGAAAGACAGACATTAGTGCTGGTGAAAGACCTTTCTTGCAGAAACTCATCGATTTGGTTCAGCAGGCAGTGATCGCTTCAATTGAAGCTGAAAAAAGTGCCATCAGAGAGTCAGTTATGAGGCAAAAGATTGAGAATTTCCATACGGTAATTGAAGAGTTAAGGATAGCAATTCCTCTCCAAACAGAACGCCCTATTGATCAGAAAGCCTACGAGCTGCTAGCTGTCTTAGTAGTCGGAAGCGACCCTGCCGGTGTGCGGGCTCCAGATTTGGAGGACTCGATTTTTGCAACACAGGTTGCACAAGCTCAAAAATACCTGCGATTATTCGCGGAAAATCATTTTGATGAATATAGATCTGCATCCCAGATAAATGTAGCTCTTGACCAGGCTTACCGAGCAATTACTAACACCAACCTTAGAGACTCAGTAGACCTAATAAAGGATGCCTTTTTATCAGAACACGAGCTTCAGAATATGCCGACGGTAAGAGTGATTTTTTATTCATTCTGGGAAGAGCTGAGAGGGTAATATAAGTGCACTTAAGGGCAACTTGGGGTCCACCCCAGAAGCCAAAGAGCGCCAGAGGATTGGACACTTCGAAATAGATGCCATGCATGGGAAGCAGGGAGGAAGAGTGGTTCGGAATAAGATAGATCGGAAATCTCGAAAGATGTTTCTCGATTTTGCTACATCGCTAGAAGCTAAGCCGTATGCAGACCTGTGCATAGCGCGCGTTAAACGAGATATACCACCGGGAGTCCTTGGGTCTGTAACCAAAAGTGTGCATGGGAAGGTAAGGAGACGTCCCGCGTCTCACGTCTTACGTCCCACGCCTTACGTCAGCCCTCTCACCGATAAAGCCCATATTCCTCAATCACCTGTACTACCGCTGATGGTATTCCTCGTGGCATGTCCCCGCGCTTGAGCATCGCCCTAATCTGTGTGGAACTGAGATCTCCAATGGGCAGCTCCGTAAAGTAACGTAGTGCCTTCTGTGTACGCTCTGCGCCCAGCTCTGAGCTTAGGCGCTCGAGGAGCTCGGCATCCTTACGAGGATCACGGTAGCCCTGTCGGGAGCACGGAATAAGGCCTGCCTCTTGGAGGATCCGTCCGTACTGTCTCCACAAAGGAAGTTGCGTTACACAATCTGCTCCGACGATGAGGAAGAGTTGAGCCTGTTCGCGTGGAAGCTCAGCTCGGATCGAGTCGAGGAGGTCGATCGTATACGAGGGTCCTTCCCTTCGTGTCTCGTGGGGAGAGACAAAGATGCCCCTGTCTTGTCGTAAGGCATGCTCCAACATCTTGATGCGCTCCTGGGGGAGGGCATCAGTTTGATGATGCTTGAGGGGATTGCGGGCGGCGGGTACGAATACGACCGAATCGAGGGAGTGCATCTCCTTAAGACGCCGCGCAATCTCCAGGTGGCCTGAGTGAACTGGGTCGAAGCTGCCGCCAAAGATCCCCACTCGACCGCGTAACTCAGAGAATGAGGTGAGAAGTGGCTCGTGGGGGAGCGTTCGCAGCTGCTCTCGGACGGCGCTAGGTATCGAAGGCTCCAAGGTCTCGAATTGAGTCAGAGCCATCGACAGAAGAGACCCGTGATTTGCGTAGAGCTCGCGGACGAGCTCCGCACTGATAACACACCACTTGGAATTCATAGCGTCGCTGGCAGCTTCTAACTTTTGGTGTGAAGTGCTCGAATCTGAATCGATATGAAAGTGATAGACGCTCGTTTCTATCCACGCATTGTCGGTCAAGCGCGGACCGTCTCCGATCCCCTGGTACACCAGTCTTCCGTTGGTCTCATCGAGCACCAATCCTGTTTCTTCGGTCAGTTCTCGGCGGGCCGTCTCGAATGGGTTCTCGCCCGTATCGACCATTCCCCCAGGGATTGCCCACTCACCACTTTGACGTTGAATGAGCAGGACCTCCAGTAACCCTGAGTGTGGATGAATGCGGGTGAGCAGAGCATCGGCAGCGTGGTTGGGCCCCCATTTACCGAGCGCGCCTCTCCCAGAGATACCAACTCTTCCGAGGGGATTGAGGGGTCTTCCACTATCAGGATCATGCGAAATTGCCCCCTCGAAGCTGTGCCTGTATCCAGAGCGACTCCACTCCAGGAGCTCTTCGCGAGATACATTAGCAGGATCGGCCCATCCTCCGGGTGTCTTCGTTCGATCTTGCTGGAGCACTCTCGGCGCCTCGTATTCGGGTGGTGAGTATTCGGCATGGGCTCGTTCCCACGCCCGCTTGTGTTTTGGAACCACAAAACGTTCCGGATAACCCTTTGCTATCGGCAACGGTTCCTCGAAGGGAAGAGGAGCAGGGAAGGCGAGGTGATCTGCATCGGCAGTGTTTACAACCTCATGAGCGCGACCATCATCGAGTGGGAAAGTAGAGCTCCTGTCTATTGGTAACATCTGCCGTTCTCCGGAATAATCATGTTCAAAGGGGTTGAAGAGAGGGAGATTTCTGCGACTGCTCCGCGCTGAAAAGGGATAGTGTCGATTGAGTCGCGGGAAGCAATCCCATCGTCGTCGTTCAGGGAGGTAATTCTCAGGCTCTCGCCAGGTAGTAGAGTTCCTTCTGTATGAGGTGGAAGAGAGACCGATCGAATGCCATCTTCTGTCGCGATCCGAACCTGAGGCTCACGAAGCTCGAAACGGAGATAGGGGGCTTCTCTCGGAAACGAGCGGTCCTCTCTGCCCAGATAGAGCCCAGCGCTCGAAAACCATCCGGTTGAGCCGGCACCAGAGGCGACTAATATTCCGGAGCTCCGCTGTATGATCCTCTCTCCCCGAAACTCCAGCTCGTGCCGCGACATCTGGCGAAAATCGCGCTTGCCCAGCACGACATCGTTGAGGGCAGGGCTGAGCTCATGTCCATCGATAGTGAGCTGAATCCGGGCCCATGGCTCGATACGGTAGTGTCCGGACTCCAGCGCGCAGATCACCTGTTGAATCTGATCGATGTGAGTAGAGAGAAGCACTCCGTGGCTAAAGCTAGGATCTGAATTGACCCCCAGTACTGGTGTGTCCTTCACGAATTGGCTCGCCAGCTTCAAGAAATCATCGCCACCGAGGGCGATAACGGCATGCACCTTGCCCGAGGCCAGACGTTTTGCAAGATCCTCGACCCGGACCACCTGTTCATCGCTGAGCTCCCTCTTGCAGATCTGGAGGGCCTCTCTTTGCCGGACATGGCTGCCGAAAAGGCGGGAACCACTCTCGCCAATCGCGTCATATCGGGCGAGCAATGCTTCCTCTGAGAGATTCAGGTTTTGACTCTCGCGCTCGAACCTACTTCGCTTCGCCACGACCACGATCGAATCTCTCGAAATCCGTGGCTGAATGTCGTTACCCACTGACCTCTGCTCAGCCGCTGGTAGACGACCCTGCTGCTCCTCCGGACCCGATGCCGGCGAAGTAGGAGAGTTTCCTAGCATGATATACCTCTTTCAATACTTCGTGGCAGTTCGACCGTTGTTTCGCGAGCAATGCCTGGCAGCAGCTGATCGCTCGTCTGCAGAGCGACCCCGAGGCTTGCCAGCTCGCGCATAACCCGAACATCGTCTCCTGGGTTCAGGTTCACAGCGCGGCACGCATCGATGATGACCTCGGTTGGGATCCCCAAACCGATAGCGTCGCGAGCGGTTGCCGCAACGCAGTAATCGAGGGCAAGTCCGCAGACACTGAGAGATATCTCCTGCAGGCTCCTGCCGTTTTCCTGTGCCAGTCGTTCGAGAAGCTGTCGAAGGCCGGTTTCGCGCTGGTGATTGTTGTCGAAGAAGCCGCTATAGCTATCGACACCTGGGTCGGTGCCTTTCGGCACGACAGATGCGATGCGTGTGCTGTCCAGGAGCGGATGAAGCTCAGCTCCAAAGCTTCCTTCGACACAGTGACGTGGCCACAACGTCTGGCTGCCGTAAGGCGTCTCAATGGATTGGAAGACAGAGGCTCCAGGGTGATTGTCGGCGAAGCTGATATGATTTGATGGGTGATAGTCCTGTGTTGCAACGACAGCGTCGAATTCACCACAACGCATCAGAGTGTTTGCTATTGAGACTACCTCGTCCCCTTGCGGCACAGCGAGTGCGCCGCCGAGACAGAAGTCGTTCTGGATATCTACGAGTATCAGTACCTTCATTTCTCCGCCTCATTTCTCTGATTGTGAAATCCGTGCGAGATCGGCATGAGCCGGCCTACGCCGAACGCATGCGGTGTAACCCGAATGCCGGGAGCCGCCTGACGTCGCTTCCACTCGGAGCGATCAATTCGCTGAAAGGTTCGTCGAATAAGCGCCTCGGAGAATTCTTGCTCAAACAAGCCGATCGCTTCCGACAGTGAAAGTTTTTTCTCGATGATCGAACGCACGAGTGGCGCAATTCGTGCCGGATCCGCTCCCATCACGTCAGCGTCGACCTGATTCGGTTTAAGTTCGGCGCTCGGCACACGCTCGATAGTCGTGACGGGGATGATCTCGCGTTGCGCACGCTGGTTGATGTAGCGCGCCAACTGAAAGACACGGTCTTTGTCGACATCGCCAAGGACACTGAATCCACCCACCATGTCGCCGTAGATCGTACAGTTGTCGAGTGCGAGCTCGGTCTTATTGCCGGTGTTGAGCACTACGCCGCTGGTGCGGTTTGCGTAGTACATCAGGTCGATCATGCGGAGCCGAGCTTGCACATTTTCGTTCGAGACACCTTCCGGTGCTGCCATCAGCTCCGAGTCTTCCGAGAAGGTCTCCATGCACGCCTGCATCTGCTTCTCTATTGAGACGCTCTTGAAGCGGATTCCGAGATTCTCTGCGAGTCCCTGCGCGTCTCCTTTCGTCTCCTCTGAGTTGTAGCGAGAGGGCAGGGTGATCCCGACCACTTTGTCGGGGCCGAGTGCTTCGACCGCCAGCGCTGCAACTACGGCGGAATCTATCCCCCCACTGAGACCGATATAGGCGAGCTTGAAGTTAGCCTTATCGATGCTGCCGACTCGTCGAAAATAATCCTTGATGCCCAGCACGAGAGCATCGTGAAGCTCCTCGATCTCCGCGACCTGCGGCAGCGACATCTCCTGGCGCGCGAAGACATCAGAGATGATGAGCTGTTCCTGGAAGCCCGTGCCGACCGTGGTAAGTTGACCAGACTTGTTCACGATCATGCTTCTGCCGTCGAACACCACCTCTCCTTCGAAGCCATCGAAGGCTCCGACGAGGTTCGCGTACACCATTGGCACACCGTGATTGCGTGCAGTGTCAGTGATGAGCGAGTGGCGGACGGGAAGCTTTCCGACGTTGAAGGGAGATGCCGAGAGGTTCACGACGAGCTCGGCGCCGCCCTGAACCAGTGTGCGTGTGGGGTCTTCCTGGTACCCGGATGTCCAGAGATCCTCGCAGATCTCTGCGCCGAGCTTGATAGGTCCCGCTTGGACTACCTTTGAGGCGCGGGGGGGGGCGAAGTACCGCTCCTCGTAGAAGATGTCGTAGTTGGGCAGGAGTGTCTTGTCCTGTACCCCGAGCATCTTGCCGTCGTGGAGAATCGCCGCGGAATTGAAGATCTTCGGGCGTCCCCCGGAGCGAGTCCCGTTTGGATCCACGTCGACAAACCCGACGACTACTGTGATCCCCTCGGTTGCCTCGCGAATCTTGTTGATTGCGGCAAGATTGGCAGCGAGATAGTCCTTGTCCCACAACAGATCCATCGAGCAGTAGCCCGTGACAGCTAGTTCGGGAAACACGACGAGATGCGCGCCCTTCGTTCGAGCCTCCTTGATGTAGCTGATGATCTTCTCGGTATTTGCCACTATCGCGCCTGGATCAGTCGAGATCTGGGCGATCGCCACTCGATACTGAGAGTGCGTCTCGACCAGACTTCGACTGACAGTCTTCGCCGATTCGGGAATATCCACGGTTAAGTGAGTGCCAGCCGTGGTTAGTGTGAGGCTGTCGCCCTCACCCTTCCCTATCGTCGACGGAGGGGGCGAGTGCTCGTGAACCCGGATAGTTCGATCTTCCATAACTCCCTCCTCCTACGCGAGTCGCACGAGACGTGTATTCGGATTGTACGGTCGGCCAACCTTGGAGACCGGCGTCAGAGTGTCTGGAGTGTCTCCAACGGCAACAATATCCATCGTCGCCATACGGCACGGCTTGAAGATCCCTCCGACTCCGAGAGCGTCGAAGAGCCTTACACCCAGGCACTTCTCCGCATCGACGAACGCTTGGACCTTCGCTGGATCTCCGAAGCCACTCGTGAGGATGATTTTGACGTCCTTGTGACCGAACTGGTCGAGAACCTTGCGGAGAGCGTAAACGCCCGTCACCGTAACGCCCGTGCCGTACCAGAAGCGGGCCTCTGGGCTATCGGCGGCAGGCAGATCGATGCCCGCTTGGTGCCACGCCGCAGCCTCCTCGCAGGTGGGAGAGGTGAGGGCTCCTTGTGCGACGTTCTCGCCGCACGTATCGACCCGCACAGCCGCGAGCCTTCCCTTGAGAGCATCTGCAACAGCAACCGAATCGTCGAGCTCGCGATTGTTGTAGTCGATCAGCGCGATTCGGGGTACAGCAGGATCGATGACTCGATCGAACGCGAGTGTCGCTTCGACAACCGCGCTGTTCTTGTCCGTTTTCCAGGCGTAGATGTTCTCCAGGGCGTGCGGGATAGTGCCCTGACCGACCTGTCCGAAGGCCTGGGCGCCTGCGTCAGTCGAGCAACTGGAAGCTCCGCCTTCGAAGGCGGCAGCAGCGATGGCAGCATCCTCTCTGTAAGTCCAGTGCCTCGCTCCGAAATAGCTCACCGGTCGACCGTCGACCAACTCGACGATTCGGCGCATAGCATAGCGTGCGGCGTCGGTATCTATCTTGTCGATACCGTCGTTACGACGAGTTGTTTCCGCCGAGATCGCTCCGAGGTAGAGGGTCTCGAGAGCGATGATATCCTGAATCGGGCCTTCGATCACCATCAGCGTCTCACGGGAGCTGTACGAGCTTCCCTCTGGCAGGGCGTACACCTTGCCCCCGTGTGCCGAGAGCTCGGTGTACTTGTCGAGCATCGCCAGCGCTTCATCGATTCCGCCAACTTCACCGGGCCCTTTGCGCACGAAGACCTGAGCGCGTACCCAGGGGTTCAGCCCTTCCTGTGCCAAAATGTCGTGAGTTCGGAGAAAGTATTTATCCGAGAATTTCTCGAAGCTTTCGGGAAGGATCCGCTTGATCGCTTCGACGCGTTCCTCGAGCGTAGGATCTGCTGATGGGATGCTTGCCTCGGTAGGTTTCCCGTTGTCTGGGACTAGTTGAGTAGCGGTATTCATTGAGCGTCTCCTTGTAAGAGCTCCGAAATGAAGCTCGTGAGGAGACGTTACGAATATGAGTACTTATTAGCTAATGAGTCACGAAATTAGCAGCAGTATGGCTTTGTCATGCTAGTAGTAACAGTTTGAGGCCTCGGGAGCCGAGGTTAGTCCTCTCTGCGACCCAAGAAGGCATGAATAATTGGGCGCAAGAATCTAGCCACGTGCTGGTCGAAGTATCCTGCTCGTGGGACCTGATTGGCCCATTCGATGATCTGCGCGAACTGCGCTGGACTTGGCCGCTCTGACCAAGAAGGCCGCGAAGCTTCGGTCACATCGAGCCAAATCCAAAGCTGCTTCGGGAAGTATCTCGAAAGCCACTGCTTCCCGAGTGGGCTTGGATGCAAAACGGGCTGCCAAGAAGGCAGATGCGTTGGCGCGCAGAGCTCAGAGCCTCACGCTCGGGTTCCCAGACTTCATAAAGGCATGCCCATTCTCGCCGCCGCTGTGCCAGACTGTGGATCGCGGTGAAGCCATCGATCAGCTCAGGCAGCTGTTCGCAGAGCAGCTCAATCAATTGAAGCGAATCATGGCACGGCGGAACTTCAACAAGAGCGGCAAGACCGACCGCGGAGACGCTCTGGTTCTCGAGGCGCGACGTGTCAAAGAGCAGGGAGATGCAGGTCTCGACGAAGTGCCGAGGATCGCGACGGAGTGTGAGTAACAAGGTCATCTGGCCATACCCTCGAGCATGTGAGCTGCTCTGTAGAGGGAGGTCACGATCTGCCCACACTGAAGTTTGGAAACGTGCGGCAGCAGCTCCCGTAGAGACACCCACTGAAGTGACTCATGTCGCGATTTCGCAAGATCCACTTCGACGATATAGGGATAGATCGTCTCTGGTGTTATACCAGGTGAGGCGACGTACTTGCCACCGAGCGAACTGATGCTGCGACACGAAATTCCGAATTGCCGGAAGAGCATCTCCTCCCCGTACGAGGTAGCTTCGTGCAGGTTTTGTGCTCGTTTTGGAATTCGCACGAACGGGATGGTTGCCAATGCGCTCGAATCCGTTTTCTCTTGAGCAGCAGGCAGGTCCTTGATCTCTATTCCGACGACTATCTCCTTAGAGCCATTTGGCAGTAGGACTTGCGCGAAAGGAAGTATCGAGAGCGATTGGTGAGACAGTCCGGTCGATGGGGCAGGTTCCACGTACTCGAGAGCTCGTGTTCGCTGCGTTGGCTGATCTCCACCGATGTGCTCGATGAATTCACGACGATATGCCTTCAGAAAGCGGGGGGTCTGATCGCTGGCACGTCGAAAAGCCTGTCTGACAGGGGGATTGATGATCCCAGCGCTCCCGCATATCTCGATGTTGCCGAGATCTTGGGGCTCGGGACTGATAGTCTCGCCGATCCAGGGACCCTTCGAGAGCTCGTACTGATCGAGCAGTTCGTACACTTTACGCTCGAGCCGCGCGTCTTGCGAGTGCCCTACCTGCTGTCCCTGTAAGATACGAACAGCATCGAAAGCGCGGATCGTGTAGTGGCTGCCAAATGCGAGACTCGGAGCGCTCACGAACGTTTCGTACAACGGAAAGCCCTGTAACTCGACGGTAGATGCTACTACCTCCTCTGCTACCGTGTCAGGCAGCACGAAGTATCGCGATTGGTTGGCTACTCGAGGCGTCCGTGCTTGGCACATCCCCGTAACATTCTCGAATACGGAGAGAACAGTTTGCGTCAAGTCTTCGTCAGGCGATGTAGGATCGTCGACTATCGCGGCCAACTGCTCTGCCTGGTATCCTCCGTGAATCGCTCCATCGAGTGACTGATGAAGTGTCGTGAGTGGTCGAGGCATGACACGTGCAATGACATACAGACGCTCCTTATCGAGCTGGAACGGGATGACATCGTGCGTAACGCCCTTGCGATCAGCTATCTCGCGAACCGCCGTTACCTCGCCGAGTGAATTCACAGACTCGTATCGCGTAATCGAAACGAAGGGGGCAGGTATCTTCACCGGAAGCTCTTGCCCAGGAGTAATTCTTACTCCTTCGTCGGGACCTACCCGCTGCCACACCGTAACGTGATTCGAGGGGGATGGATCCAGATGCCTGCCCGACGGAGTCGTCATCGAGATTCCGGCAGTCCTGTCCTGGTTGCCTATAAATGCGTTTCGTTCAGGCACGGCACAAACGAGGCGTAATCCGGCTCCGAGCTCGAGGCGATCTTCTATCGAGTGAAGGGTATACGCCCGGTCACGTTCACGTGACCAGTCCTGGTAGTATGCATACTTGAGCCTGAATTCCTCCGCTATCGAAGCAGGGACATAGAAGCACGCGCGAGCTCCAACGTCGTTGAGCCGCTGAACCTGGAGCCACTCTTCTGGATGCACACTTACTTCACGAGGCGACGCTACGAACTCCTCGAACAATCGAGTTAGGGTTTTGCCATCAGTTTTATCGAGTGGCTTAATGGCATCCAGGTAGAGGTGGACAGGAGCTCGGTCGGACGCCAGCACGGTATCTCTAATGAGCAAGATACCTCCAGGCGCAAGCAATTCGGCGCGTTTCTCGGTGAATGCGCGGATTGCTCCCCGGGGATCGGTGGCGCCTTGTGCGATATCGGGCAGCACGCCATTTATGACCACCGCATCGGCAGAGCTCGGTGGAAGAGACAATCCAGACTTCCAGTCGACGGAGCTGAGGTTCGGGCGCCGCAGTGAGCGATTTGACCGGGGGTCGGAGCTCGGAACTGCTTCGAGAAACACCTCGTTCCCAGAGGTTATCGAGAGGGCACCCCCATCCGCATGAGAGCCGACAAAATGCACGTGTGCACCTGTAAGAGGCAGTTGACCTATAATACCTGCAAGGCGCCGTTGCTGCTTGACCTCCAATTCCCTGTATCGCGTTTGTAGGCCTTCGTACTCCTGTCGCCCTGACTCTGTGCGCGGAGGGTACATCCACCACCGAAACGGTATCTGGATGACGGGTTTATTCGGAGCGGCGATAATTTCGTTTAGCCCGTGACCAGCATCCTCGAACCCACGCCTCTTGAGCGCGTGCATCGCCTCCAGCCAGATTCGCTTCCCATCTGGGTTGGGGGGCGATTCATCGAGGGGGGACAGGTCGGTGAGAACCATGCCGATGATAGGCTCATCACCGCAGATCTCCTTGATAGTGTCGATTATCTTGTCGAACGCGCGGCCGGGCCCCTCTTGTTCACGAGCACAGTCGCGCACGAAGAGACGGATAAGGCGATGATGAACAGGGCTTCCTCCGAAGAGCTCCTCTGGAATCCGATGAGCCAGATCTGGAGCCTCATGCTCAGGGAAGTTCTCCTTTCCTCGTATGACGATCCCGTAGCCAAGCACTTCATCGGGATTACGCAGGTCCGCAGTCGCACTGCCACGCAACACGGCGACCGAAGCTCCCGGCCGTGTTACGAGACCGAGCGTAGTTTCGAGGCTATCAGGAGGAAGCCCAGGATGGGCTTCGTTCATCATTTTCATCCCGTCTTGGGTCAACGACGAGATCTCTCGAAGGAGTTCCAGGAGGCGCCGCTCCTCTCCTGGTAGACTGTCGAGAGCCTGGAACTTCTCCCTGATTTGATCTGCGGTTTGTCCACGCAGAGCTTGAAACGTTTCGACCGAAGGCACCAGGGCATCAAAAACACCGACCCCGTTCAGCCGCGCATGTCTGAGAAAGTCCCGTGGCGTGTCGCCAGCAGGGTCCTTTGGTGACCGACCTGGCTCTGATGATGGACCGGAGTTCATAGGGTATAGCGCGCTCACCTTGGAAACGTCTTGTAGCGAAGGATGGGAAACAACTACTAAATGGTACCGCTACGGCGACGTTTAATCGAATTATATCCCGCCGATTCGATGCCTTACGATTAGATTATGACTCAATGAGCCAGGTTTCGATTCGTCTATTGTGCCGGCGAGCCAACTTCTTGTTAGCGCATACGCTCGAGCTGAGACTCCTCTACGAAGAATCGTACTTTAGGGTACGAGAACTTCGTCAGGGTCTTGATGGTATGGATCGAATTGCCGAAATGTTCGTAAATCTGCTGGATTATGCGAGAAAGCTCCTCAGGGCGTCGCACTTCGACGTTGATTTCGTACCCCCACGAGCCGAGATAATCGATCAACGTAGTGATGTGGGGGTTCGAGCGACAATACTCGTGCAGCCGCCCTGTCAGCGCACTGTCGAGACCCTTGGTGTACACGAGTAGCTTAAAGCTCTCCATGTCGAACTTCGAAGCGTCGACAGAGTAAATATCGCCAGCGATAACCCCCTGCTCCCTTAGCCTTCGGATTCGGAGCTCTACGGTTGAAAGGGGCACATTTATTTTGAGAGCCATCTGTCTATGAGAGAGTGCTCCATAGGTAGTTAGAGCGCTCAGTATCTTCTCGTCGGTCTTATCTATCGACGTGGGCTCACGCTTGTCGAACGTCACGGTAATCGGTTGAGAGGTGATCTTACGTGTGGTGAGATACCGTCGAGGATAGATGGTCGAAGATATCTGCACAGAAACCGCCTTGTCGTGAAAGATAGCGCCGTGCTTCTTGGAGATAGCGTCAAGGAACGACGTGAGGTCTCCCAGGCGTTTCGTTGCGACCCCAACGCCGTACTGGTATTCGCCACCGAACTCACCGACCCACAGGATTTGAGGCGCGGCTATGAGGGAGCGGATGAGCGAGTCGTGTGCGCCACGTTTCTCTCCTCCGACGGTGAAGAAGAGGCTGTATACCGTAAGTCCCAATCTATGCAGGTTGATGAAGGGCAGGGGGGCGAGGACCTTTCGATCGATGAGCGCGCGGAGAGCATACCGAATCGTGTGCTCACGCAGGCCTGATTCCTTTCGCAGGAGAGACATCGGCGCGTTTGCCCTGAGTTCGATACTCGCTATCACCGCGGCCTCTTTCTCTGTTAGCTTCACGTCGCGCCCCTCACGAGAGATTCAATACAGTTCGCGCAGTCTCGAAGTAAAGCGCATGCAGCGCATCATCAGGCAGGTTACACCCGCGCAGCAAGGGGGCGTCGTTCGGCCCATATCGCTCGGGGTCGACCATATGTAGGTCTGAAGGATAGGAAACCCAATTAATTCGGGAGTTATATCAGGAAGCTAGGTAGCTGGGGTCGGGTGTGGCAGGTGGTTGAGGGAAATTTTAGGTAGTGTGGCAGGGCAGGACTGGCGCATTGGGGGGCTTTTGGGGGCGGCCGAGAGTATTCCGAACCAACAGTTGCGTCTTCTAACCCCTAGAAGTGCCAAACTGCGCCAAAAGCCTTATTTAAGATACACAGCTTCTAGCTCCGTCTCGATGGAAATGGAAGCGGTGTTTAGAAGTCGTCAGGCGATGGCTCAAAGGAGTCGTAGGAAGGCAGTTCATCGATAGCCTCGATAGTGTCGATGAACGTTGGGATTGGGGGAGGGGCTCTGAAGTCAGCGATCCCTTGAGACTTCATGATGTCCTTGATGGAGGGGTCTGTAACTTAAAGTGTGTATGGGAAGGTAAGGAGCCGTCCCGACCGGGGCCCGATCAAAGGGGCCCGTGGAGGGAGGGACGGTGGATCCGGAACCCTGGATGCTGATCGGTAGCTGAAGGG
>JBIIOE010000185.1:0-4493 GCA_044337105.1 Bdellovibrionota bacterium
TATTATCGCGACGTGAACGTGCTCGTGCACGTAAACGTGAACGTACCCGGAGGAGGAGTCACACTGGCTGAAGGCATAGCTAGGAAAGCATGGCTCCAATCCTTGTCAGCAAAAGCTTCCCGGCACCTTCGGCAATGTTGAGCACTATCGAGAAAGATGCGCGCTTGAACTGGTCCACGAGTTCCCCGTTTCCTCTAGGAAGCGAGGCAAAACCTATGTTTCCTCGCACGTGAACGTGCTCGTGAACGTGAACGTAAACGTACCCGAAACAAAAACCTCAAGTTTTTCGGGTACGTTCACGTTTACGAGCACGAGCACGTTCACGTGGTTATTTCAAAAGTGAGACTATGGGGTAGGTTTTGCCGCGCTTCCTCTAGGAAGACGACCACGAATCTCAATCGTAGTGATGACGAACTCGAGCGCTGTTCGGTAGACGTCTAGTTTTTTATAGTCGAGCATACTGCTCTATTTCGGGCGGGAGCGGAAAAAGTTGCTTTTTCGGGTACGTTCACGTTTACGTGCACGAGCACGTTCACGTGGAAAGGCGCGATTTATAGGTCAAAATAAGGGTTTACGCTGTCTCCACGCTCGCTATCACCCACTCTAAAACGCGATGAGCCATAATCTTTTCTCCTCAGTGGACCTGAAGCAAGATTGTGAGCATCTAGTAACTTAGCAGCTCTGCATACTCTTGGGGCCCTAACAGCCTCAAAAACTACGGTACGTGCGTGACCACCGATTTCGTCAAACATAAAAATGAGGGTGCGAAGCCTCGAAAGAAGGCCAAAAAGCCGAAATCGGCCCCAACATCGGGACAGGAGCAGCCGTCTATTGTCAAACCTACCGCGTCCTTAGAGCAGGCCCCGACTCCTCCCTTCCCTTCCTGGTTCGCCAGGGGGTCTCGGCTCCGACTTGGCACAAAGGGTGTGCTAAAGAGAGTGCTGAAAATCGGCTTGTACTCAATCCCCTTGTGGATAGTTTTGGCGCTGCTCGCGTGGCGCGAGCTGACTAACTCGAGCTGGCAGGCAGCTTATTTCAGTCGCGTGACATCCGAAGCAACTTTCAAAGTGGAGTCGGGCCCTAATCCGACAGCGTGGTTCCCCTCGTTTGGCCCTTACGATGAGCGACTAGGTTACACTCGGATTCCTGCAATCGCAGACAACCTAACCAGGAACGGCTTTCAGATCGCCTCTCAAGCCCGTCTCTCCCCACTATTGCTCGAGCTGGCGTCGGATGGGATCTATCCTCCATTTCAAGAAAAGACTCGCGCCGGCATCACGATTCTCGACCGAAACAACACCACTATTTACTCGGCATACCGGCCGCAGCGGGTGTATGACGCATTCAGTGCCCTTCCGCGGGTCATCGTCGACACACTTCTATACATCGAAAATCGTGAAATTCTGGATCAAACCCACCCCACGAAGAATCCCGCCGTGGAATGGGATCGCTTCGGCAAAGCGATCATCGAAAAGATAAAACAGATCTTCTTACCCGGCCTCAATGCCCCCGGAGGCAGTACGATTGCCACGCAGCTCGAGAAATACAGGCATTCACGGGAAGGACGAACCAGCAGCGCGCGGGACAAACTACTCCAAATGCTCTCGGCCAGTTATCGGGCATACCTGTATGGACGCGAGACACTCGAAACTAGAAAGCTGATCGTATTGCAGTACATCAATTCCATTCCGCTCGCGGCTCTGCGCGGCTACGGAGAGGTAAATGGACTCGGAGATGGTTTGTGGGCCTGGTACGGGGCTGAGTTCGACGAGATCAACGCAAAACTCCGAGCATTATCCGCTCTGCCACCGACCGCGGACGCCACTCCTTACGCCGAACCGTACAAGCAGATGCTGAGTCTCTTCATCGCTCACAGGCGTCCGAGCTTTTTTCTCATCGCAGGGTTGAAGGAGCTCGACGAGCTGACCGACACCTACATCGATCTCCTTGCAAAGGAAGGCATCATCTCTCCACAGCTCCAAGAGGCGTGCAAAAAGATACACTTGACGCTACGTCGAGCTGCACCGAAGCCACCGTCGATCTCCTTTGTACAGCGGAAGGCGGCAAATGCCATTCGCACTCGCCTGCTGCAACTCACGAACTATCCACAGCTCTACGATCTCGACCAGGTGGACTTGACGGTCAAGAGCACCATGGACAACGAAGCAAACGAGGCGGTCACCAGCGTCTTGAGAGAGATCAAGGATCAAGAGAGCGTGAAGAAGTTCGGTCTGAGTGGAGCACGCAACTTGAGTAAAGGGGATCCCTCAAAGGTCATCTACAGCCTTACTCTGTACGAGCGTGTGGGGAATGCCAATCTCCTACGGGTTCAAACAGACAACTTCGACAACCCTTTCAGTATCAACGAAGGAACGCGACTCGATCTAGGATCCACTGCAAAGCTGAGAACACTAACTACATATCTCGATATCGTGGGTGAGGCACACGAGAGATTCGCACACGCTTCAGTTACCGACCTTAGAGCCGAGCTGACCAAGAAACCTGATCCGATCACATATTTTGTGGTGCAGGAGCTCCTGCAGAACGGCAAAGTCACACTTTCTGCGCTTCTCGACAAAGCCCTCCAGCGCAGGTACTCAGCAAGCCCCGGAGAGAGCTTCTTCACGGGTGGGGGATTACACACCTTCGAAAACTTCAAAAAAGAGGACAACGGCAAGAATCCAACGTTGCAAGAGGCAATTACTCACTCGATCAATTTGCCCTTCGTTCGCTTGATGCGAGACATCTCGCGGTATTACATCCATCAACTGGGTATCAACCCGTCCAACGCAAGCAAGGATCGCAAAGATCTCGTACGCATGCACTTTCTGAGAAAATTTGCGGACCAGGAAGGAAGCCAATTTCAGAAGCAGTTTTATCTGAAGTATCGGGGTAAACGATCACACGAGCTTTTATCGGAGATGATCAAGAGCACGCGCGCCTCCGCAAAACATGCGGCTGCCATGTTTCGCTATGTACGCCCCAACGACTCGGTCGAGGGCATGGCTGCGTTCTTGCGCGACAATCTTCCGAACGCCAACGTGTCACTCGGCTTGGTAGATAAGTGGTACAAGGATTTTGCCCCCGGAAAATTCAACCTGAACGACCAGGGCTACCTAGCGCGAGTGCACCCCCTCGAGCTGTGGCTCGTGAAGTTCCTACAAGATAACCCTGGAATCGGCATCGACAAGGCCCTCGCCGCAAGCACAGAAGAGCGCCAAGAGGTCTACGAATGGCTCTTCAAAACTCCCCACACGCGAGCGCAAGACATCCGAATTCGCTCGCTGGTAGAGGTTGAATCGTTTCTCCAGATTCACAAACAGTGGAAGAAAGTCGGGTATCCATTCAATTCCATGGTCCCCTCCCTTGCGTCCTCTATAGGAAGCTCCGGCGACCGTCCCGTGTCTCTCGCAGAGCTAGTCGGTATCATCCTCAATGACGGGGTACGCTATCCACTCGTACGACTGGACGAGCTACACTTTGCCGCAGAGACCCCATACGAAACGAGGCTCCAACGCAGCGACACTACGCAAGGAGAGCGAGTGCTCAAAGTCGAAGTCGCGAGAGCCCTCAAGTGTGCGATGAGGAATGTGGTAGAGTCAGGGACCGCGCGTCGCGTATTCAACACCTTCGTACGCTCGGACAAGAGACCCTACACTATCGGCGGAAAGACCGGCACGGGAGATCACCGATACGAGACCTTTGGCCCAGGTGGACACCTCATATCGTCACGTGTCGTCAACCGAACGGCGACCTTCGCTTTCTACGTGGGAGATAGATTTTTCGGAGTCATCTCTGCGCATGTTCCGGGAGCGGAAGCGGCAAAATTCGATTTTACGAGCGCACTCTCTGCCGAGCTTCTCAAAATTTTGAGCTCCGCGCTCGTTCCTATGATCGAGCGCTCGGGCGCTGAACTGTCTCCGTTCAGTGAGGATCTACCGGCGACTCCACCAGTGAAAACACAAACGATCCCCAAAGAAGCACTAAAAGAAACGAAAGCGGAAAACCAGTCTTCCTCGGCATCCCCTAAACCGACTTCTAAATCTGAGCGGGTGTCGGCCTCTTCGAAAGCGTCGACACCCCCAGTGAAAAAGACGTCGACGCCTACCAAGAAGCCAGCCGTATCTGGCAAGAAGAGCTCTACTAGTGCGACGTTGCCTAGGAAGGCCCCTGTCACAAAGAAACCCACCTCGAAAGAGATACCCCTGGTACTCCCACCGCCTGCCTAACGCGGTTGTGGTCCTCCTCAGCGTACATCGACAAGCAGGCTGCCACGGGCTATGGAAAATCTGGCTCATCGACGGAATTAGTGGGTACTTTCTGTCAGATTGGGACGTGCACCTGCTCGTGAACGTGAACGTACCCGAAGAAATGACCTCACGCTCTCTCACGATAACTTAGAAACAACCCCTGCACTTACAGGTTTGCCAATCTCGTGTTCGTCAGGGGACGATGTAGGTACATGGATACACCGATCAAGAGTGGCACCGGAC
>JBIIOE010000008.1:0-55891 GCA_044337105.1 Bdellovibrionota bacterium
ACGATCGCTCACAGGCCGGCGGTCTACCTCAAGCCGAAATTCGGCAGCATGCCCGGACATCTTTTTATTCCAACAGCGCTAGCTGAAATCGTTCACAAACTTCTCTCTCGACTCGGTCCAGTCCACACTACTGCCGATCTCCTCAAATGGGAGCCGCCCCTGACGCCTTTGGGGTTCTATTACAAGGAGCGCGCGCACGAGCTTGCGCAAGAGCTGTAGACTTGCCTCCTGAGATCCTTGTCTGGCGCTTCCGATGCACGATCGCCTAATGGCTCGGCGCATTCAATTCAATCGAGCTCAGAGCGAGCTAACACACATCTTGTCACCAGAGCTTCGCACGGCATGGCAGACACAGGAGCAACTCCGACCACGTTTACGGTTACAACAGCGCACGTCCGGAGAACACGTAGTAAAAATCTCATTATCCCGGCCACCCCACATTCCTCGCCTAGCTGCTTATGCACCTCTGGCCTGAAGTTTAAGAGCCATTTAGTCTATGTCGAAAGACTCTATCATAGACATGACTTTCCGCGCTTCCATCCGACACGGCTTCGTGTAGCCTAAGGTGAAAGGCACTACACATGCACCTCCCAATTCACACCACGAGATCGAGGGGTCGTTGCTTGTAGTAGGGCGATATGCCTCTACGAATCTCATGTACACTTCGAAAGAGACCTCGACCAGGTTGCCATCCGTAGGATTGATACCCCCACTTGATATGAGGCTCTGGCAGTATTGAAGATCATTCTCATCCCCATGACCTGCTACGCCTGCTTGTATGCTACCGTCCTCGAAAACGTGAAAAATGCACACGAAATGATGCCCCCACCAATGTCTCCACTGATGCGAAAAATAGATGAGTGTCGGTCTCTGGGGACATCTCCCGGGTTCGTGAAGCGAAGTCCCGGCATTTGCGTCAGACGGCAGTATGACAGTACAGATACTTAGCGCTAGCAAAAATAGGCCTATCCTTTTGGACCCTAGCATGATCTCACCTCCTATGCCCCTCAACCTTGATTCCCTAATGTGGTGGCTCGTACATCGACCGCATGCCCTCCATTGTCATTGTCGGTCTACGACCACTCCAACTACACAATCGACAGCTCCATCGGTTCTTCTGACGCTACAGTGAGTAATCCACGGCTAATCGTCGAACAGCCGACTTAAGTTATTGCTCGATCGCTTCGTTCCCATGTTTTCAATGACCTATCCGCAGATCGTCCGACTAAACCTGACAGTGCCTCAGTCCTGATTGTCACTGGCTCGAACCCGCCGACACCTCTTTTCCGCCACACACCCCCTGAGTTATCGTCCCCACAATGAGCCTTTCTGCGACGACTACAATACGGCGAGCAACGCTCTGCTTGACCCTATTCATTATTTTCTCCTACGTGGCCTGTATCCCTTACGCCGCTCAGAAGATCGGCGATTTCTCCCATATATGGGCAGGAGCGAGAGCGCTAGCGACCGGAGCAGGTTCGCGCTTGTACGACCCTTCTTTGCACCACGAGTTGCTCAACCAAACAAAGCTGCCACGAGAGGATATCTGGTATCCTCGCAACGACACCCTCGGCGTTTTTTTCTATCCGCCGCAGGCAGCCCTTGTGTATGCACCCCTTGCTCTCCTGCCTCTGGCTGATGCTCAGGTAGTTCAAGCGGTGGTGAATGTGCTCCTTATCCTGGTATGCGGCGCTCTTCTGAGTAGGTATTTGATACCCTCATCCTGGGCAACCTTGAGCCTCCTTATGGCACCGCCGGTGTTTGTATCCTTCGTTCTCGGACAGAACGGCATCTTCTCATTGGCCGTGGTGCTTGGAGCGCTCGCACTTCAAAGCCATCAACGAAACGCATATGCGGGCCTTGTCCTCTCACTACTCGTCTACAAGCCAACCTGGCTATTGAGCGCTTTCTGCCTCATCGTTGGGCCAGGGATAGTCCCGGCTGCCCTCGGACTACTAGGCGGAGCGCTCGCCCTGACCGGGTTGACTAGCAGCTATACCGGATGGTCCGTCTTCTCGACGTATGCAGAGCTCTCGTCGCAGATTGCAAGGATTCACCAACTGCCACATTACTCACACAACACCCAATCCAGTACAGCAGGATTGTGGCGATCACTCGTAGGCGATACGGATCTTGCATTCGGTATCTTTCTCCTCACCTCGCTGCTCGCTTGCCTCAGCGTTATACGGATGAACTTTATTCGCCACAAAGACGGGCCTCTCAACGCGCTAGGCCCCCTGCGAGAAGCAGTGGCCCTATCAGCCGCGGCGGCCATTAACCCACACGTGCATCACTATGACACCTGCGTGCTCTGGACGGCGATCGTCGTGGCAACGTCACTAAAGGTAAGCAGTCCACTCTTACGTACTGCTCACGTCGCGGTACTCTTGTCGTGCGTCTGTGCATTCTTCATCCCCCTACGCACACTCGAGCCCGCTGTTGCGCCTGCTCTGGCGGCTCTACTGCTGTGTGGCTGGCTACTGTTTCTCAGCACCTGCTGTATCAGCGCAAGGCCGAGAGAGGGGATCGAGTAGAGCTCTATGGGAGCAAGACGAAATCCTTTCCTGCTACGAAAGCGGACCTAACAGACTTGCGCATACACACGAGCTTTTACCATCGGCCATAGTTGATTGCTGTCGTTTATCGTTCGTTTTGGCGCCTACGTCGAACACTTCATAGCATAAACACTTGTGGTATTCTCTCGACATTGTCACGAGGAAAAATCGAAATGATGAGTCGTCCTGTATCACCATTTGCATCAGCGGTCCTTGCAGCTTCGTGTCTGTGGGGCAGCGAGGCTAACAGTCAAGCACCACAACTCTCAAAATCGCCGGAAAACACCCAGTCCTTTTGGGTCCAATTCGCCGATGGAAAGCGCACAAAGTACGAGATGTCTGGCGGATACAGCGTCAAGAGCGGTCAAGCGCTCTGGGTACCGTACAACGGAACTACGCGACTCGGCATAGTTCGATCCGACGCAGATCGCTCTTTACAGAATCCGGGACTACAACCACCGCCACTCTTACCGAGAATCGAGCCACTTGCGGCACCGCAGGTATACGAAAATAACGAGGGTGCATTGCTTGTGCCACCGCGAGCCCCAGGCATCCAAGAGGAGTCGACCCCAGAGCATGTTACGGCGAAGATTTTGTATTCCGGGCCGATCGATCTACGCGAGGAATTGCGCGCCACCGCAGCTGATACGTTTTCGTCAGTAGCTCGTTCATGGTTCGAGCGCACACCTGACATTCCAACGCTGCAGCTAAAAGTCGAGATTGCGAACGACCGACGTGAGGCAAGTACTCACTTTAACACTCGCCCCGATCAGCCCTTAGACATCGTAATCGAGATCACAGGAAAACCTGAGGAACTTACACGCCTCGTGCGGCGTGAAATCGCGCTTGTGGTCGCGCACTGTTGCCATGGGGATGAGGTTCCTCAGTGGTTTGGGGAGGGGCTTTCGACATCCACTGAACCAAATGAGTGGCAGAACTACTATCAGCAAACCTATTCGCACACAGTTCGCACACGACGCTTATATATCCCCATCACGGCTCTCCTCATGAGGACCGATACAACTCTAGCTGCTGAGTCAGAGCTATTCTCCGCAAGATGCCATCAAGTGCTGCGCTTTTTGATGGCGCGAGCTCCCTTCAACAGTGAGGACGAGCAAAGACGCTACGTTGCTAAATTTGTGAGTGAAGTGATAGCCACCGGTGGCACCCTCGCAGCTTACGACACTGCGCTTTCCCGCTACTATGGTATTCTAAACGTGGCTGAGCTGGAGCGCGAGCTGCACGCGTCGAAGGCGGGCGCGCTGCCTTAGCAGGCTGCGGAAGAATGATCTTCTGTGCCCCCCTGAGGATTTTTCCATATCGCGAAAGTCGGAGAGCAACTCAAGAACCGCTTTCGTAGCAGGGCAGGGGTTTTGCCTCGCTTCCTCAGGCTACACTTTGCCCCCTCAATACGCTACGCTATCTCACTTGATACAACTCACGTGAATCGTTTATGAAGTCAGCCGAAAGCGTGGCCCCCTCTTCCAGACATTTCGTTCTCTCCTATCCCGAGGATCTGCCGATCTCTGCCAAGAAAGACGAGATCGTAGCCGCGATACGCACACATCAGATCGTCATCGTTGCCGGTGAGACTGGCTCTGGAAAGACTACCCAGCTCCCAAAGATGTGCCTGGAAGCGGGACTTGGCCTCACGGGCAAGATCGGATGTACACAGCCCCGCCGTATCGCGGCTCTCTCGGTCTCACGACGTATCGCCGAAGAGCTCGGCGTGAAGTGGGGACACGAGGTGGGGTGCAAGATCCGCTTCTCGGATCAAACGCGACGAGATACGGCAGTCAAGGTGATGACAGATGGTATTCTGCTCGCTGAAACGAGGGGCGACCCCCTTCTGAAGTCGTACGAGGCGATCATCATAGATGAGGCTCACGAACGCTCGCTCAATATCGATTTCCTACTGGGCTACCTGAAGCGGCTACTCACCAGACGCCCCGATCTCAAACTGATTATCACCAGCGCGACGATCGATACCGACCTCTTCTCTCGAGCTTTCGACAACGCGCCTGTGTTCGAGGTATCCGGCCGTCTCTTCCCAGTTGAGATCCGCTACGATCCGTTGGAGTCTGATGATGAAGTCGGTGAGATATCCTACGTCGAGGGAGCCGTCCGAGCTGTGGAGCAGGTGTGTGATGAGTCACTCGACGGGGACATCCTCGTCTTTATGCCCTCTGAGCGCGATATCCGCGACGTCAGGGATCGCCTCTCCGAGGGAGTTGGCAAGGCGCTCGAGATCCTTCCACTTATGGGAAGCCTCTCGGCGAGCGAACAGGAGCGGGTCTTTCGCCCCTCGAATCGCCGCAAGGTCATCGTATCCACCAACATAGCAGAGACCTCGCTCACAATCCCCAAGATACGCTACGTGATCGACAGCGGATTGGCTCGCATGAGCCGTTACAATCCGCGCACCCGCACGAAGCGGCTCCCAATTGAAGAGATCGCCAAGAGTAGCGCACACCAGCGCGCGGGACGCGCGGGACGCGTACAAGAAGGTGTATGCATACGGCTCTTCTCCGAAGAGGACTTCGAGTCTCGCGCCGATTTCACCGATCCTGAGATACTCCGGGCGAACCTGGCCGAGGTAATTTTGCGGATGAAGGCCCTCGATCTCGGAGAGATAATTGACTTTCCTTTCCTCAACCCTCCGGATCCGCGCGCGATACGCAGTGGCTACACCCTCCTCCAGGAGCTGGGCGCCCTCGACACCAACAACACCTTGACTCACATCGGTAGAGAGCTTTCGAAGCTTCCCGTCGACCCGGTCATAGGGCGAATGCTGCTTCAGTCACGTCGTGAAGGCGCGCTCTCCGACGTGCTCGTCATCGCCGCCGGCTTGAGTATTCAGGATCCGCGCGAGCGTCCCGCCGAAAAGCGCGAGAAGGCGGAGCAGATCCACCGCACCTTCTGGCACCCTGACTCGGACTTCCTGACCCTCGTGAACATCTGGAGTGCATTCCGAAAGATCCAGCAAGAGTCCAAAGGACAGGGAGCGCTCCGACGATTCTGTAAGGAGCATTTCCTCTCGTACATGCGCATGCGTGAGTGGAACGATGTCTACGCGGAGCTCGCCGAAGCTATGGGCGCCAAGGACACGAGCGAACCCGAGACTACTGCCAGTATCAAGCGCTTTGACGGGCGCTATCGGGCGATCCATCGTTCCGTGCTCACGGGACTCTTGGGACAGCTCGCGTTCCGTAGCGACAAAAACCTGTATCGAGCTGGTGCCGGTCGCCAGCTCTTGATCGCTCCAGGCTCTAGCCTACGGGAGACGACCCGCCAGCGTGATATCAACACGCGAGCAACGAGACCAACCAAGCGCGATCCATCAAAAGAACAATGGATCGTCGCGGCCGAGATCGTCGAGACATCTCACCTTTTTGCGCGCACTGTGGCTCGGATTATACCAACTTGGGCTGAGGAACTTGGCAAACACCTCCTCAAACGAACGATGGAGAATCCACACTGGAGCGCCGAAAAGGGATGCGTGATGGCGCAGGAGCGCGTATCGATACAAGGCCTCGTGCTCGCATACCGCAAGTTGCCGTTTTCGCGGGTTGATCCAGAGGCAGCACGAGACCTCTTCGTGCGCACGTTGTGCGTCACAGAGGACTCGCCGCTCGAGTATCCGTTCATCCGCCAGAATCGCAAATTGTGCGACAAGGTGGCTGCCCGTCTTGCACACTCCGGCCGACTCAACCGCTACGAGCTCGAGGAGAGCTTAGTGCAGTTTTACCTTGCTCGACTCCCCCTGGTATCGTCTCTGCGAGAACTCGACCTGTTCGTTCGAGAGCAGTTGCCACGTGACCCCACGCGCCTGACCCTGACTACTACCGACCTTTGGGGTGGGGCCGAGGCGGGTCTCGACGACGCTCAATTTCCCGACCAATTAGAGATCGGCGGTGCCACAGTACAGGTACACTATCGGTATGCACCCGGGAGTACGCGCGATGGCGTGACCTTAGCGGTTCCCCTCGCGCTCGCAACACGCATTCCCTCCAAGGTACTCGAAGGAGCAATTCCCGGGTTGAGAGAACATCAAGTGCTCTCCATCATTCGGGAGCTCCCGAAACAGTACCGCCTGCAACTCGACAACTTCAGCGAAGCGGCGCGGATCATTGCGACGGACGATGCCCTACAGCGATTGCCGCTCCTCGAAGGCATAGCCCACGTATTGCACACGCGGTTCGGAATATCAGTTCCTTTTGAGGTGCTCTCGTCCATCGAGCTGCCGCAACACCTAAAGCCTCGAATTGAGGTGACCGAGGAGCTCACCACCTCCAAGGACACTCATTCCCCAAGGCACAGTCGAGAGCAGTCAAACATGCAACCGGATGCCCCCCGCCCCGAGGCGTCGGTGCGTGCATGGGAAAGCGCTCGAGTATCATGGGAGCAGGATGATGTAGCCGCATGGGAATTCGGAGATCTCCCGAGCCAGATCGAGGTGGCGCGCGTATCAGGTGTTCCCGTCTACCTCTATCCGGCGCTCGTGCCAGAAGAACAGAAGGTGGCGTTGCGACTACTCGACGATGAGGCTACGGCACGCATGACCTCGAGGCGCGGCATGGACCTGCTGCTCCGCCGAGCGCTGTCGAAGGAGCTTCAGGACCTCGCAAAACAGGCACGAGGAATTGAGCAATTCAAACAGCTCATCACCCTGTACACCTCACCGGAAAAGCTCAAGGAGCTTACCTTCGAGGCAGCAGTAGCGCAGATGTTCGCGCGTGAGCCCACCTACCCTCTACTCGAACGCGACTTCAAGAACGCTCTCGATCGCGCTCGAGAGCGAATGCCGAACCTTGTGCCCTCGATCCTAGGCTGGGTACAAAACTGCCTTCATCTTCGTCGGCAGATCATCGACACCAAGCGTCCCTATCCCGGCATGCGCGAAGATCTCGAGGCGCTGTTACCTCCCGACTTTCTAACCAAGGTCCCCTTCGAACAGCTAAAGCACCTCCCTCGCTACCTCAAAGCTATGCTCGTACGTGCGGAGCGGGCCGACAACAACCCTGCTCGCGAGAAACAGTGCGCGAAGCTTCTCGAACCCTATCTCCTGCTCGTGCGAAGCAAAAAGCCTGGGCTGCCGGACGAATTCCGCTGGATGGTGGAGGAGTTTAGAGTTTCTCTCTTCGCGCAGGAACTCGGCACACCTTATCCGATCTCCGCTGCGCGACTAGACAAGGCATACGCTCAGAAACCAAACGCGAGTCGCTGAGTTCCAGCGCTTGCCTGACTCGAAATCCCTACCCCGACTACTCGGACACCAGAGTCGGCAACTAGCCATATTTACAGCACTTATGCGCAAGCAGGTGTGAAGCTTCAGCTCTCATTTGAAGGTGCCGATGACTATTCTGTTGAAGAGCAACTAACGACGCACCATATCGGGAAATCGCACATGACCCCTCCTACTCCTCCCAATGACCAGATAGCCAAGGCTCGAATGTCTGAGTTCTTGGGCTCCTCGTCGGAACACTCCTTCGATGATTTCGCCTCGCTCGCGGCGCAGCTGTGCAACGCCCCCTATGCAGTTATCTCGTTCGCTGACCAGCGGCGCGAATGGATAAAGGGCAGCCATGGATCGACGCCCGGTCAATTCTGCTTTGAGCCTCAATTCTCGCTCAAGACGATTCATGGTGGAGAGCTCATCGAAGCCGTCGACGCACATACAAATCCGCACACCAGCGCGCATCCTTGTATTTCAGCCGATTCTTCCATTCGATACTACGCTGGAGTTCCGCTAATCACACCGAGCGGGGATGCCATTGGCGCTCTCGCTATTTTAGACAGGTGTTGTCGAGAGCTTCAGCCGCATCAAAGGGAAGCGCTTTTGCTGCTCTCGAAGAATATCGTCACGCAATTCGAGTTGCTTCATAAGAGCCATTTCTTCAAGCAACGAATGGCTGTTCTAACCGAGAGTGAGAGACGCTTTCGCAGCATCGCCGATTCCTCTCCCATGCTGCTATGGATCTCCGACGACGCTGGCAATCGTACATTCTTCAATAAGGCGTGGTGTGAGTTCACTGGGCTCTCGAGCGAGGACAGCATTACTGACGGTTGGCATGACGTGGTACATCCGGACGATCGCGAGATCTACCACCGGAAGTGGAAGGAAGCGGCGTACTATCGTGGGCGTTTTCAATTGGAATTCCGCCTGAAACACTCCAGCGGAACATATCGATGGGTCATGGAACAAGCCATTCCCCTCGTATCGGCCAGTGGTCGAGTAGAGGCATATGTATCATCGTGTGTCGACCTAAGTAGCCGTAACGCCAACGAGCTTCAAGGACAGAGCAACGAGGCCCGTTTCAGAGCCGTAAGCGAAGCCGCTCCTCTGGGAATCTTCGTCACCGACTCGGACGGAAACATCATCTACACCAATCACCGCTTTCATGAGATCACCGGCCAAAGGAGCGAGGAGAGCCTCGGATCCGGTTGGCTCAAGGCCGTACCGAAAGAAGACCGAGAGCGCATTCAGAAGAATTGGTATGCGTCCACCAAAACCGCCACGTCGTTCGAGGAGCTTCACCGCTACAGAAAGCCCGACGGCACGATGGTGTGGTGTAACGTCAAGGCCGCTGCTATCAATTCCACAGACACAGTGAGTGGTTGGGTAGGAACGGTTGAAGACATCACCACACGTCTTCAGACCGAGGCTGAACTGCGCGCAGCCAAGCAAGCTGCGGAAGCAGCGATGCACAGCAAGAGCCAATTTCTCGCCAACATGAGCCACGAGATCCGGACGCCACTTACTGCAATCCTTGGGTTCGCCGAAGCGCTGCGTCATGAAGGCGGTCGGTCTGCCGACGAGCAGTACTGCCTCGATGCGATTCTCAACAACGGAAACCATCTCCTCGAGGTGATCAACGACATCCTCGATCTTTCGAAGATCGACGCCGGCGCTCTGACTATCGAGAAGTCGAGCTGCGAGCTTCTCGAATTGATCGAGGAGGTGCGTACGATGTTTGGGCCACGTATCGCCGAAAAGGCGCTCTCCTTTACGGTCGCCCACGATTGGCCACTCCCACGGTATGTCACCACCGATGCTCTACGCCTTAAGCAGGTGCTTATAAACCTCCTGAGCAACGCCATTAAATTTACCGAGAGCGGCTGGATCGAGATCCGCGTCCGCTTCGATCCAGCGTCAAAGCAGCTGCATTTCACCGTCTCTGACTCAGGAATTGGGATGACGGATGAGCAGATGCAGAAGCTCTTCCGCCCCTTCTCGCAAGCCAACGAATCGATCAATCGCAAATACGGAGGCACGGGTTTAGGGCTCACCATATCTCAGACCCTCGTGCATGCTCTCGGCGGCGAGATCGAGGCTTCGTCCTCTCATGGACAGGGCTCGCAGTTTTCCTTCTTTATGGCCCCTGAAATCGCGGAATCCGTCGAGATGCTCACCTCGATGCCGCCGTTCAAAGAGCGATCGGAATCTCCGTTCGGAGTGCTGCCGAAGCTGTGTGGTGAGGTTCTTTTCGCAGATGACGCTTTGGACAATCGCAGACTCGTTCAATTCCTCCTCAAGAAAGTTGGAATCGAGCCAGTGGTTGTTGAAGATGGGAAACAGGCTATCGAAGCCGCCCTCCAGCGCTCGTTTGACCTGATCGTGCTCGACGTGCAGATGCCGAACATGGATGGACTTAGCACAGCGCGCATCCTGAGAGCTAGCGGAGTCCGAACTCCGATCGTAGCGCTCTCCGCCGGCACCATGAGCAACGATGTCTTCAAAGCTATTGAAGCCGGGTGTTCGATGCATCTCGCGAAGCCCTTTACCAGTGAGGCGTTTTTCAACATGGTGAACCGATTTCTAAAAAGCGAACCCGCTACCCTCCCTGAGACGAACCTGATACTCAGCGACAGGATTAACTTCGATCCCGAGATGATACCGCTCGTCATCGATTTCACTGGACGACTCCCCTTGCGCCTGGAGGAGTTGAGCGGAACCCTCGCGACAGGCAACACCGAGTCGCTCGAAACCCTCGCGCACAAATTGAAGGGAAGCGCGGGCCTCTACGGCTATCCTCAGGTTTCCGAGATAGCGGCACGCCTGGAGTTGGCCGCCATAGAGAGCAACCTGGGAGCCGCCAAGGAAGCCATCACCACCCTAACCAAGACGATTGAGGCGGTCATGGCTGGACGGGAGCTACTAATGAAGGATGCCGGATTCAAAGGGTGACCTGCCTACCTGTTTGTTGAGCCTGCCACCACGTGATTCGCACAGCACCGATACGAATTACAGCGGCATCAATACCTTATAGAGCTACGATGCAGGATACTCTTAGCGATTGGGTATCTGAGGCAGAGAGGAGGCCTAGCATACTGCTAAGTATCAGTAATACTTAGATGTGCGGTCTTATAGTCCGAATCCGCTCATGGCTAGTTCGCGACTATTACCTCCTCTTACCACCTCACAATCATCGATCGGCCCAGGAAAGATATACAGCAAGCGATTCAGAATTTTAAAAAAGCATTTTGAATCAGATCGAAAGACTCGATATACTGCTCGTATCTATAACGAGAGTTCGCTCTCGGTTTCGCAAGTTATCCATGCGCTGGGTACCTTACGAAGCAAAACGATCCACAAGCAAAGGTGTGGACGGTTTTTGGCAAGGTTAGCGGCGGTCATTTGATCGACGCGGGTTTTGAAGGTTTGAACTAGTTTCCTGAATGTCTCGATTCAGGACCTTCAGGGAACTAGTTCAACCATCACTGTAGAAAGGTTTTGCAGCTGTTTTTCCGGTAAATGATTATATCATTTACTTTCTAGGTTGAACTTGTGAATCGTTTTCGCTTCTCCCATTCTATCCCCTATTTCCTCATACCAACCCCACTATCGATTTCGACCTCGTCTCATAGGCTGTAGACACGTCAACGCATAGTCTGACTAGTGAAGTTGCTCCAGTACGAGAAGTCACGGTCACTTCCCTCTGCGAGATATGCATAGCGCACCCGCACACCCCACCTGCGCGGTGGCTTGGGTATCCTTACCGCCGGGGAGTTCACTACATAGGACCTGGTCTGTCGCTTCATCCGGGCCTGCCATGTGGGGATCACACTAACCTGCACGTAATATTAGCTCATCGGGGAATCGAGTGAGGGCTAACGACTGCTGATGGGGCATAGCGCACTGTTTTCAGGGATAAATCACGTATTTCCGCGTGAGCGGGCTTGGGAAAGAAAAGTGGCTGAACCGAAAAAAGGGACTAGGGAAGCAGGGGAAGCGGGATCAGAAGAGCTGACCCTTCGACCACAACAAACCGATCACAACAGCAGCTACAATCAGTCGATAGTACGCAAATGGCCGTAGGCTCCAACGGCTTACGATACCAATGAACCACTTCACGGAGACTAGAGCCGTAAAGAACGAGATTACGAACCCTATCGCAATCAATTCGAGGTCGTGAGCCGTCATTGTGTGGATAGATCCCAGGAAATCCGCAGCCGATGCCGCAGCGAGTGCCGGCACCGCAGCGATGAAGGAGAACTCCGCCGCTGCCTTACGGTTGAAACCGATCAACATCCCGCCGATGATGGCTGAGGCCGAGCGCGACATGCCAGGCCATAACGCCATGCACTGCACGAGACCGATTAGCAGAGCCTGCTGCCACGTAAGGGAGTCTATCTCAAAACCTCCCTGTGCCTGATTCCGCCGCTCCATTAGAATAATAATCATGGCCCCTACAGCAAAGGCGACTGCAACCGGAAAGGGAGAGAAGAGCCGTCCCTTTATGAATCCTTTGAAAGCCAATCCGATGGCAAGAATCGGAAAGGTCACCATCGCCAGCTTGAGCATGCCGGCCGAACCCTTCAACCCTGGACGTTCGATCCCCCGAAGATATCCTCGATCCGTGATTCCGGCGAACAATCCTTTGAAGCGCTCTCGATACAAGACCAAAACGCTCGAAATCGCTCCAAGCTGAATCACCACGTTAAACAGCTTGGCTTTATCGTCTGCAAAATTGAGCGCGTTTCCGGTTAAGATGAGGTGCCCCGTGCTCGAGATCGGCAGAAACTCGGTAAGGCCTTCAACGACACCCAAGATGACTGCGATGAGATAATCCGACACGACTACTGCCCCCTACATAAGTGACGACTCGGTACGATTACGCAGCGTACTCATGCCTCGCTCGTGGCGCAAGCCGAGGGTTGGTTGCACAATGATGAAGCCCGGCCTCCGACCCTTTTATGGTATTCGATCTGTGTGATTAACTTGCACGCTCGGAACGATCGCGAGCCTTCCGCTGTACCTCCACACGGCGTACCTCAGCCACGCTCGCCAGCGATGCGCAGAAGGCAAATCCCCCGGCCACTAATGCGAACTGCGGAACTGTTATCCCAAACAGCACATACCCAAAAAGTGGCGAGAGCCCGATACCCGCCCCGGATACAAGACTCACCAGCGAGGGACTATTCGTTTGCGTTGCAAGGGTGCGCAAATAAAGCCCCCCTGCGGCGCAGACTCCGTGAAGAGTACCCATGATTACGGTATTCAGAGGGTTCAAACCAAAACCGCCCGAGAAGAGCCCTAGAGCGACTCCTGGAATGAAACACGCCGCCCCTGCTGCTACGGAGGCGACTTGAGAGAAAAAGGGCACCGCTTGTAGCCGCGCCTGAGCCACCTGCTGAGCCTCGGCCCGCATAGATTCAAACGCCCGCTCTCGCTGTATCTTCTCCGCATCTGACCCTAGCGTCTGTAGAGCGGCCACATCCTGCGGCGAGACAGCGCGCTCCTTCGCAGATTCGACTATCCGATTGTTGATCGTCATGTACGTGACAAAACACATCGAGGCGGCGAACGCCGCGAGATTTCCCCACTCGGCGTAGGGATACTGAGCCGAAGCAGTCGACTGATTCCAAAGGATCGTTCCGAGAGCGGCAGCGGTGAAGCCAAGACCCGCACACCTGAGCGTCGACGGAGGAGTGCGTGTGCGCACTGATTCATAGAGTGAGTGCACGAAGGGTTGCGCTCCAGCGATGACGAGGGCACTTGCGAGATCGGTGAGCAAATACGCAGCAACCCACATCAAGTTGTTGACGGCCATCAAGCCGCACATGACATGCCCATACCCTCCTATCTCCCGAAAGGCGCGTCGGATGCCGCTCCTCTCGAGAGTCTCCCGATCTTTTAGGTACGTTACGACACTCGCAACGCTCGACCTCAAAACACAGTACAGGAAAGGATCCGGATAGTGCGCGACATCAGCGCTCTCCCCGCGAGCGGCCTGGTTGAACACTCCCGTAAGGCTAAAGCATACGGTAGCTCCGATCGCAGTTCCAAGCTTCTTGACCGCAGCAGTAATCGTCGCACCGCCTGAGGATTCAGGAGCCGTTCGATCCACCGTGACGTCACGTGCAGAAATGTCATGCTGCGAGGCAATACTGGCCTGCGGCGTCGTCGAGGGGAGCGCGCTCGCAGCGCCTGCGCCACAGCCCCGCTCACTCTGATGGGCCCCCTTTGGGGAGTCCGAGTTGGCGACTTCAGAGAGGTGCGCGATCGAAGGGATCAAGAGTTCCGACAGCGCATCGTCGATTCTATGCGCGGTCGAATCGTAGACCGCTGAATTCCTATCATCCCCTGGCATTGTGCGGGACGAGGCACCAGATGCTGAATCGTCGTGGGCCGAAGGGCCTTGCGGCCTTTCTTCTACTGGGCCCATCTTTGACTCCGGGTCAAACTACTATATCCCTCCAGAGATAGCAGATATCCCACCCTATTCAAGTAACACACTACACATTTCGACAGGTTAAGCCTCCTCCGTCTAGGAAACTTGAGAAAGAGCACCAGCTTGAGTAGTGTCTAGGGAAGCGAGGCAAATGTGTCCCCGCCTATCCAGGATAGTTATGGGTTTATTCGATGGCGATCCAAGTTTGCCGAGAGAACAACAAACGCCCAACGACCAACGTTTGCCCTTTCAAGAGATAACGCTTCAAGGCCAACGCTTTACGATAATTCCGGATCCCTCACCGTTAGTCGTTGGGCGCATAATGCTAGCTATCGAAGAGGGTCGGCGAGCGATCGTTGAGGACCCTGAAGTCCCAGAGTTTGCGACGCGGGTTCTGATGGGAATTGAGCCTGCTGGCGAATCTACTGAACCGGGGTTCTGGTTAAGGCGAAGTTTTGATCATTTTAAAAAGGATGTGGGCGAGATTCTAGAGAGCGCATGCTCATTGCGAGAGCACGATCCCGAAGCTGATATTTTCAAGAGACTCTCCCCCAAGATTCAGTATTTGGATCACGGGAGCGCTCACAATCTCTCTATATCTGTAGCGGGGGTTCTGCTGGCGGAGCAAGTTCTCGATAGGCACGCGCAGGGCTGGAGAGTCGATCGCTCTACCAGGGTCTTAACTCGACTAGCATACAACCAGAGAATGGAGTGTGCAGGCCTTCTCAGGGAGCCGCGTCATGGGCGTGACTCCCCTATCGATCTGCGGGCAAAGGAGCTCGTCGGGCTGATGCTTCGACACCTCATACGCTGTGCTGGGGCCCAAGAGTTACTCGGAGAGGCCGGGAATCTTCAAATGACAACGCCCGCGGTAATCGCGCCGATCAAGTTGGCATGGCAGCCTCCACTGGATCCTTGTTAGTCAACGTAGTCTTGGGTACCTCTAGTGCGGCAGCGTCGGAACGCCAAAGGCGTCCGCTTCCGCAGGGATAGGCACAGTAGGTAGCCCGTGTTACCCTCTCGCTGGGAGAGGAGCACACACATGAACACCACAATCACATGGTCTGATTTCGAACAGGTAGAGATTCGGGTAGGAACAATCCTGCGCGCAGAGCCGTTTCCAGAGGCACGAAAACCAGCCTATAAGCTCTGGGTCGACTTCGGGGATTTCGGGGTGAAGAAGAGTAGCGCGCAGATAACTGCGCTCTACACCCCCGAGCAACTTGTCGGATCCCAGGTTCTCGCCGTCACGAATTTTCCACCGCGGCAGGTCGGGCCCTTCATGTCAGAGGTGCTCGTTACCGGGTTCGTTCAGGATGATGGCTCGGTCGTTCTCGCGCGCCCTGACAAACCAACTCGCAACGGCTCCAAGCTCGCATGAACCTCGAAGAACTCCTCACGGTTGCTCGTGCGGGTATGTGCCTACACTAGATATATGCCTCAGGTTTCGTTTGATGTGTTGATAGTAGGCAGCGGCCTTGCAGGGGCGAGCTGCGCGTATGCTCTCGCTCGGCGCGACCTCTCAACTGTGATCTGCGAGTCGACCGCGCAGATATGTGATAAAGCATCGGGAAACCGCTACGCCCTCCTGATGCCCTACATCACGACTCGACGCTCTGCACCGCATACCTTGTATGCGAGCGGTTTTCATCACACTCACAATCTACTGAGCTCGGCGCTTCAGCCTGCGCGAATCTTCAATGCGTGCGGAGGCATACAACTTCCGACCACCAAACGGCTACAGAACGCACTCGACAGCAGCGACGAGATCCTAGAACCGGAAGGTATCACCCGCCTCACTCCGATGGAGGGCTCTGCGCGGAGTGGCCTGGAGCTCTCAACCCCCTCGTTTTTTGTACCCAGTGGTGGATACGTGAGCCCGCGACGACTCGTTGACGCCCTGCTGCAGAGCTCTCACCCACGAGCTGTTGTTCGCTCCAGCAGTCGAGTAGTGGCGCTGCGCCTACTTCAGTCGCAGCCGCAGCCGGAGTGGCAGACAGAACTCGAGGACGGGGAGCGTATAATTACCAGATATGTAGTGGTGTGTGGCGCTTTCGAGACGGCAACGCTCGAGCCAACTGCGTGGGTTCCTCTCGAGCCGATCCGCGGACAAACTACTATTATACGCGACATCCCTGCATCTCGAGCGCTCCGGACCCTGGTGTGCTTCGATGGCTACCTCACTCCGAGCGAGTCTGGAGAGCACCTTCTCGGGGCTCACTATCGGCACCACGATCTCCGCGAGGATCCCTCGTCCGAGGATACGCAGGAGATCCTTGCGCGTTGTCGCAGATGGCTCCCCCAACTCGATTTTCCAATGCCGGATGAGTCGGCGGCGCGCGTATGTTTCCGCACATCGACGATCGATCGGCTGCCATATATCGGACCGGTTCCCGACTTCGCCACGATGCGCCAGGAGGGCTCCACATATCGCTCAGGGACGGATTTGCGAGAAAAAGTGCCGCTCCGAAGCTACCCGGGGCTCTTTATGAGTGCCGGCCATGGTAGCCGAGGGCTTCTCTCGTGCCCGATGGGCGGGGAGATCATTGCGCGGCACATTGTCGGAGAGTCATTGCAAGACCTCGCTCCGGCGGCTGAGATCTGCGCACCTGCACGAGCCGTATACCGACTACTATCGCCTCATCTGTGAGTATCTGATGTAGTCGACACTACCGTCGGGCAGCAGGAGCGAACAACGGACTCGCAGCCCCAGCGGTAATGAGCGCCAATCCCACACCCTTGACCGGCTCAATCGCCTGCTCTGTCGTAACATACGCCAGCAAGGCGGCGACCGACGGCTCACACAGCAACAGGAGGGCTATCGAGCTGGGCGTAAGCGTTGCGCTCGCGCGGGTCAGGCAGGCGAGCGGAAAACTCGATGACACCACCCCTGCGATGAGCAACAGAGCTGCTACCGAGGGGGTTATCAGTCCAATGTGGTACCACGGTACAGAGAAAACAAACATCACGACCCCTCCTGTGCATGCGGCGAAACTGTTTTCGTGCGCAGAGAGAGACCCGTGTAAAGCGATGTAGAGCGCCCAAAAACCGGCGCTTGCGATGGCGAGCGACACCCCCAGAGAGGCACCGTGCGGAGCGCGAGCGAGCAATACGGTTGCGCCGGTCATTCCAAGGGCTACCCCTATCCACTCATGGCGTTTCGGTAAAGCGCGGCGGACGATGGCGGTTCCAAATATAAGAAAGACTGGGCTCGTATAATGTAAAGGTGCCGCCACTCCGACGGGGATCATCCCTAGGCTCGCTACATACGTTATCGATGCCAGACCGTACGCACACCCCGCAACAATCACCAACGGTATCCGAGCGGCACTCGGCCCCGGACAGCGCTCGGCAATGCGCGCCTGTATGATGACCCATGCGAACGACACTGCTATCACGAGTCCCCGAGCGCCAGAGAAGGCTAACGGATGTACCGATGCTGGCATCAGAAGAACCCATGAACCGAGGGCTGCCCAGCCGAGAGTCGCAAGCGCTACGTAGAATATGCCAATGGAATGATGTGCTTTCATGTCTTGTAGGGTAGCTACAATACATTTGCTCGCCAAATCTGGCCCATATGCTGTATAATGTATATTACTATTAATTTATTTTATACATTATGAGCCACCGAGAAGATCTGCGCTTTCGTCTCCTGCATACCATCGATCTCAACGCGCGGCAAAGTATCGCGAGCCTAAGTAGGACTCTAGGCCCATCCCGTGAGGTACTCGAAAGGATCATTCACAACGATGAAGAAGCAGGTGTCATCAGGGGCTACATTACTGTACTCGATATCGGGAAGCTCGGATTCATCGGAGTTGCTGTGTATGCGAGGGTTGAAACGACCGATGAGTCTCGCTTTCGTAGCCTCTTGCGATTCGTGGCTGAGAGCCCTCACTTTTATTGGTCAGCGACACTGGGAGGACGCTTCGATGTACTGATGGCGATACAGGCAACGTCGCTCGTGCATTTCGCCGAGGTGCTGAGCGACCTTCAACGCAGATTCCCCTTTGTTGTCGACACTCAGTTCGCTATCAGAACACGTGCAACCCAGTTTCAACGTCAGTACCTCAACAAGCGAAGCACGAAGCGCATTCACGGCGGATTCGCCTCAGGCGAGGAGCGCTATCGACTCACTGCGAGCGAGCGACGAATCCTCGAGATTCTCATCGAGGATCCACGCATCTCGGTGGTTGAGATCGCACGCCTGAGTAAGCTCTCGCGAATGACCGTGGCAGCCACTATCAAGCGCCTCGAGGAGGCGCAGGTGATACAGGGCTATTCTGCACTGCTCAGATGTCAGGAACTTGGATACGAAAGTTACCTAGTACTGGTCGCCCTGCGACGCTTCGACGAGCGGGTTCGAGCGGAGATACGTCGCTTTACAGCGAAGGAACCTGGAATCATCTTCTGCATAGAGGCGATCGGAGCATGGCAGACCGAGCTACACTGCGAGGTTCTCTCTCAAAGAGAGTTGCAACAGCTAATCCGCAGATTTCGAGCCGAATTCTCCGACAATGTTATCTCGATCGAGGTTATTGCTGCCCTGGAGTATTATGAGCACTATCGCTATCGCGTGTGAGCGTATTGGGTCGAATGTGTTCTATTGAGGCCCCCTGGGTTTGATAGCCGCCAAAGCGACCCTTCACTAAGTGCGCTAGCCTCCCCAACATCGGACGCTGCAAAGAAAGCCGTGCTAGAGCATCAGGCATCTGCGCCTGTTTTCACACCGATACGGAGGAACGATTCATCGCGGCAGCTAGCTAACGGAAGTAGCGATAGAGTCGGCAGTAGCACTAGTTCGGCCTCTAAGCCTACTCAGCTCGACGAGCAGGCGATGAAGGCAAGTATCCTCCACATTCTCGAAAGGGCCACTAATGAGCAGGGAAACTACTCAGGTAGTCAGAAATCCCAGATGCAACGTATCGAGAGCTGGCAGACAACAGTGCTGAACGACCTCCGCCGAGCTTTAGGCCAGCAGGAGATCCGCGGTCGTGCCCGCTCTGATAGTCCGGTACGACGCCAGGCGATTACTGCGTTGACCAACGATATCAAGCGGATCTGCGGTGCGTCGGTGAGCCTCCCGAAGTTCATGGACAAATAATGAGCTTGCTCCATAGCACTCCACAAACGAGCCTCGACTAGCGAGTCTCGGCTCGCGCTCCTCACATGCGTGCTGGAACAAGATCTAATCTGTACGCAACGTAGCGCCGTATTTGCACGGCCACAGCCCAGCGGGCATACTCGCAAGCGATTCAGATACCCCTATCCTCAGTCGTGAGCAGCTTATGAGCAACCTCAATTCTCAGCCGAATCAGGAAGCATCCATCGAGTTGACTGCCATTCCACGGGATACCGAAACGAGCCTTAAGGCTCTACTTGCCTTACTCTGGCTCGACGCACCGAGTATCAGCTTCGTTGAGCACCTTACAGAAAGTGTAGTGAAGCTATATGATGGAAGCGCGGCCTGGCGGAACCTGTGCGCACAGAACGAGGAGAAATTCAGGCGTGTGATGGAGGTGGGTATTGAGGTTACGCACGGCCTCATCGAGCTTGAAGATAGCCGCTCTAAGATACAGCAGATGCCGCCAGAAGAGCAGGCTGCCTACTTCGAACAGACAGTTCGACCGCTTACGGAGAAGCTCCGCCTCTTTGTTAAACTCGTGGGTGGCACCTTCATTCAATTGAACTGCCAATCAAGCATGCTAGACGCACAGCAGAGATTCAAAGGGCTAACACAACATAAACCCGAGAACCTCTCCGCGCTGATAGAACAGAACGGCGAACTCCTGCGAGATATGCTGGTTTACGGTGAACGGGCGCTTGTCTTATTCGGTATGTCTCGTGGCGGGGAAGCGAGCACCGCAAACCTTGGCAAGCAGGTCCAGGGGCTCGCAGTGACCCGCGGCGAACTCCTCAGCGGTAGGAACAGACGTCGACCCCTATCCAACCTCGAAGTCCATGCCCCCGAGGTTTTGACTACGTGCGTGATTGAGGTGATAGCCAGTGAAATGCGCGGAGTAGCTTCGGAGATGCGCAACGCCTTGAGAACCAAGCTCGCTCACGTCGACTTCACATCTGAAGAGCCTTCAGAAGCTGAGAGGGTGCAGTTCAAGCTGTTACTGAGCGATGCGGTATTGAGTTTTCGATCCCCCAACAAGGGTGCTCTGGCCATCGGTATTGCAACGCCAAAGGATGATTTTGAATCTCTGGGATGGATGAAGTCGCGTCTAGCAGCGTCAATGGAGATCCTGCAGAAGCTCTCCCCTGCCCTCAAGTGTAGTGTTAGCACCCAGGTTGTTCCTCATCCAAACAAAGCGATGAAGGATGTGACTCTGTATGAGTGCGTACTCTCGTTTACGCACACAAATAGCACCACTGCGACATCAGCAACCCCTTTACAGGCTCTCAAACCGTATTCAACATGGGAAGCCCTTGAACGTAATAGCTCCATCACCAGGCTCAATCAAGAGAGAACCGAATACCGGATCGGCCTATCTCCCGCCGTGTGTAACGACTTTGACAACCTGCCAAAAGCCCTGGTTTTAGGGTTAGATGAGATCTCCACGAGCTTCCCCGGCGAAATGTCTGCGAGGATATCCTACCTCGATCAGGCCGGTAACGACTATCAAGAGATGCTCGAGGATCCAGCGATTAACTTCGAAAACCCTGACGACGACGCGCACGCGGGGCAGCTCGATGAGAGCGGCAACTGGGATAGTGACGATGGAAACTCTGACATCGATGGTGCCTCAGAGCGCGCCCCCTCAACCAACTCTCCTCGCCAGTACCTCGTGACGCTAACGAACACCACAGCTACCGCTCAGGATGCACGTCTCCTTAACCAGAGGACCATACAACGGCTTTACCAGCGCCTTTGCTTTCTCTCTGTACAGGGGAGCGAGGGGCTTAAATACGATACGCTTCCTCTCATCTCGCCGGAGCCTCTGGTGCCCAATATCATGATCAGTGAGGAGGTTCTCCAGAATAAGACAGTGCGGGACCATCTCGCCAGAATCTTCAAGCGAGTACTACCGGGGAAGATCCGTCTGCCTACCCGTACAAACGATGCTGCAAAACTGCTGACCGCAGTTGAGGCGCAACTTAATGCGTTCTTGGGCAGCAGTGAGCAAGATGACAAGTTGACGTTAGTACTCACCACTGCACAGCTGAGCGAACAGGAGAACGGAACGGTGCATATAATACCGGCCAAGCTTCGTCTTTTGAATGCCGCGGCGCACACGGTTCTCTCTGGGGCATACGAACCAAATGATGACCGCTTCGAAGTCTTTCCTGTCTCTTACGATGTACTTAAATCCCTTACAGTAGCGGCTGTCGCGTCGATGAAAGAGCTGCGAAAGGAGGGATTGCCGGTGCAGATGTGGCGCCTCGGGCAGGAGCTGAGCACTCGCGGCTTTGATGTGTACGACCAGCTGCTTCTGCAACTGAACACCTTCGCCAACGATTTCGCGCCGGGCAACGATGACGATTCCGCATTACACGACCGAGCATTCAGGTATATTGAGTCCGCATGTCTCCGAGCATCCGTTTCCGCTCCGAGGAAAAATGGAACAACCCTCGAGCTTCGGCTCAAGGAACCTTAGAACGGCAGCAGCACCGGTCGCCACATCCCCGACTACACATCTTCTTCCGCCTTCGGCTCATATCACGGCCCTTCCAGCAAGCAGAGCGGAAGCTCGCGCCCAACCAGACCGCGGACTTTCTAGTCCGCCTGCTGCTTGGATCGTGGTGCTACCATCTTGCAGAGCGGAAGCTCTGCGGTCCATGGGGGATCGCGCCCGCCGGACTTCGGACTTTCTAGTCCGCCTGCTGCTTGGATCGTGGTGCTACCATCTTGCAGAGCGGAAGCTCGCGCCCAACCGGACCGCGGACTTTCTAGTCCGCCTGCTGCTTGGATCGTGGTGCTACCATCTTGCAGAGCGGAAGCTCTGCGGTCCATGGGGAATCGCGCCCGCCGGACTTCGAACTTTCTAGTCCGCCTGCTGCTTGGATCGTGGTGCTGCCATCTTGCAGAGCGGAAGCTCTACGGTCCATGGGAGCTCGCGCCCGCCGGACTGCGGACTTTCTAGTCCGCCTACTGCCCAATGTCCGTCAGACCTTGGCCTTCGCTCCATCCAGTTGTACGCCCCTGTCAGAGACAAGAATGAATTTCGCGACGGCTTTGGTTGCAGGTGTCGGTCTGCCCTCTTCATCAAGAATTCCTGCCTCCGTGAGTGCTTCACGTTGCTTCAGGAAAGCTTTCGGTTGCGCCAGAGCTTGTATGGGGCTCACTGATTTGCCCTCATTTTCATAAACACCTCCGCTATCACAACAGCGCTTGATAATTTTAAGCACCGTCTCACGGCTCTCCCATACCTCCATTGCGCTCGCTAGCGGATGGCTTGGGTCTCTATTGACGGTCCCCTGCAACGAGATAAAGGCACACCTCTGATCCTCATTATCGAACTGAAATCGCGACGTGACCTTGCTGAACAACCGATCCATCTCGGTCTTTCTAGCAGCTAGGTTGGGAAGATACTGCCCGTCGGAACGGTGCATGTTCCCGCTCGCTGCTGCGGCGAGATCTGTAAGAAACTTTTTGGCTCCGTTTAGGAGCTTCCCTTCGTTCGACGATGAGGAATGTTCGCTCTTGTACATGAGCCCTTCTCGATTAAAGAACTCACTTACCTGTGACAATATCGAATAAGACATCGTCCGCTCTACTTTGCTCACTACATCTTTTAGCCGAGCTTCGATGTCTTGCCCATCGCGCACCCCGCCCTTAAGGACGTCATCTAGCCTCCCGATGTGCTTCTTGATATTTCCATCGGGATCCTCGAGCTGAAAATTGCTCTGTAGCTCTATAAGAATATGCTCAAACGCTTGCGCCTCCATTGCTGCTAAGGGAAATCTTGAGATGTCTCCTCGAAACGCCTCTCGGTCCTGATCGCTCAGGAAAGATGCCCCGTTGTGAGTGAGCAAGAAGGCCTCCTGAACGAGGTCCATGACTTGAGAGAGATGCTTGATGCCCTTGTGCGTTTCGACCCAGTATCCCCCGGTGTCCGAGAGGCATGTAACGCGAAGGCACGGTGGCGATGTATCATAGCCGAGCCGCGGCTCCGCAGGGCCAAGCGAGTACCCCTTACCATCGATCTTAGCGCTGACATCGTCGTGAGAGTACCAGCCGCGGTCGACAGCGACCCTAAAAGTATAGTTTAGTTCTTGGTCTGTCAGTCTTACCGTGAGCAAACCTTCCCGGTCGTCGAAGTTCGCCTCTACCCCTTCCCCAGTGTTCAGCTGCTCCGTTGCTGCGACTGGGTTGGCGACTCCCCTGCCTTCCGCATCCGCATAGAGTGTGCATGTGAGGATTGCCTGCTGCCCAATCGGATGACCGTCAGCAACGGAGCCGATATCTTTGATACCCTCGGCGGCACTTCCCGAGACGCGTCGGGTTTCGAATAGCCAACCAGTTTTGCACTCTCTGATTGCGATAATGCGCTTTTGGAAAGACTCGGGAAGAAGTTCATCTGGCTTCTCAGGATTGTTGTAGTCCAAAGAGACCCTGTGCGGCCCAGGCCCGTTTAGCTTCTCAAGGAGCTCAGACACGAACTGCTGTACTTCCTGAATCCCCGCTGCGAACTCTAAATCATCGGACCGCGTATTGTGGTCTATTCCGGAGATGTTCCAGATGGCTTTATGTACGAGGTCTTGGTTCGGTAGAACCACCCCGCCGATCACCGCCTCTCGTTTGACCTCGGCAATCCTAGAAACCTCTGGGACGGCAAGCCGCTCTGACGGTTCGTTAGAGCACTCGGGACGAAGGGAATTGTTTCCAGGGCCTGTTTGCATATTTCTTCCTTACCTCGCTGCCAAGGGTACGATGTGGTACACCACACCACGTAATATTTTCGAGCAGATGCGCACTTGATACATAGCCACGCTGTCGTTTGTACGACTGCAACAACAAAAAGAGTTATGGGCGCTCGCTCGTCTCCTGGTGCATTGTATTCCCCCATCCTTTTAAACGGTATTAAACTTCTTTACTCAGGCTCGAAATCACTCTTTTGCCATTTCCACAAGTTAAACGACCCAGATTACAGGCTATTCTGACCGCCTACTACTCCGATAGTCGTCCTTCTATCGAGCGGGAGGGGCCCAAACGGACCGCGGACTTTCTAGTCCGCCTGCTGCTTGGATCGTGGTGCTGCCATCTTGCAGAGCGGAAACTCTGCGGTCCATTGGGCATCGCGCCCGGCGGACTTCGGACTTTCTAGTCCGCCTGCTGCTTGGATCGTGGTGCTACCATCTTGCAGAGCGGAAGCTCTGCGGTCCATGGGAGATCGCGCCCGCCGGACTTCGGACTTTCTAGTCCGCCTGCTGCTTGAGTCGCGGTGCTATTCTCTAGCAGTGCTAAACCTCGGCCGAGGCGTATAGCCCCTGAAGTCACCCCTATCGATAGGCTGGTCCGGATATTTCGCCTTAAAGGCCGTAGTTAGAATATCTTGTGCTTCGTAACCTGGCAGTAACCCATAAGTCTCGCCCACCACAAGAGAGATCTTCGTCCCCTTCAATGTGAAATAGAAATCTAATTCCTGCCCACTTCCTGAGCTAACCTGCGCGCGGTAAATATTTTCGCCGATATACTTGATTGACTCCACGACAGGAGCGAGTGCGATTGTCGATCCCTCGCCCTTATAATCCACCGATACTTCTCCCAGCTCGCGCCAATACACAGATAAGGCCTCATCTACTATGCGCCTCAACACCACCTCACTTGCTGCATCTGCGAGAGCAGGGCCCTGCGCACGGAACACGTATTGGTTGTTCCCCAATTCCAGAGTTCCTTGCACAGCGAAATCGCCGCCTGGCCATTTGAACTGGAGCCGCACGCCCTCTTCATCTCGCTGTGCAGAGCTGAGAACCGGAAGCAAGAGTGGCTTCGAGCCGAACACCTCATTCTTACGGTGCCACACCGTATCTTCTGCGGTCGTTATAACTACGCCCTCTCCCACAGCACGAAGCAGCACTCTCTGCACGTTTGGGAAAAAATCTTTCGCGAAGGGCTCCCATATATCTTCGGATAATTCCAATGAGCCGGAGCTCAAAACGACGCAACGACCATCTCCCAGATCAAATATCAGGGCTTTGGATTTGGCATCTGGTGAAAGCTCGTCTACGACACAAATCAGACCCACTCCATCAGAGACCATCGCTTGCCAATGCTCAACCTGTAGCGTAGGCTCTTGGTTATACTCGTGATGGAAGTCGTCAAAATTTGTCTGGCAACCTGAATCAAAATCACGCGGGTGAGGTAAGATTCCTTCGCGCCCATAGATCCTGCCCTCTGTGATAGCTAGAGACTCTGGCAATCGACAATAAACCGCCTCGGCGACCCCACTCCCTGACATAGTAGCTTTCATCTGCACGGTCGCCTCACGATGCGCCTTCTGCATGGCCTCATCATACGGACCACTGCCAAAAGCTATAAGCGCCCTTTCTCCCTCCTGCTGCCCATCTACCCCACGGTTCTCAAAGAAAAAAAGCTCGGTATCTGGACTGCCAGGTCTTTCAAGAGTCACATTAAAAACGTTGCATCCAGAGCCGCCCCCTAAGAAGGTCGGACCTATTACTGAAAGCTCAGGATCCGGCCGGCGAACGTGGTCCAACGGAGAATTCTCGATGTCTTGGCACGTGCCCAATCCCTCGGCCGGGTGAGGCTTTGCATCTGTCTTAGGTTCCATACTCGTGCTCCAATCGCTCCCGCATCACATAGGGGTATGTGCCCTCCCTCACACGGTGTGACATACGGGCAATAGGGCGCCGCAAACCAGGTAGCAACCGATTACCATACAAAGAGGAGCGGAAGCGCACGTCTCGCGTCAGGTGCCAACCTTCGAGATCTGGAAGACCCCGCCGCGTAGGTCTCCCTGGCTATCGAAATGTATCGGTCCGGATGCTCCAGTTAATTCCCCGCCGGACTTAAATAACGCCTTTACCGCAGCAGGAGTACCTGCGCTACGCTCTGTGGCTTCTGCGAGTATCATTAGCGCATCGTAACCGCAGTCTGAATAAATCGGAGGGTCTTGGTTGAATCGTGCTCGATAGAGCCTCTTAAATGATTCGCCTACTGTCACCTCAATCGCGAAGACATCGTGTGCAACGTCTTGCGGCGTGAGTAGCTTCGCCGACAGAGCGTCTTTGACATCATCAGTTCCTATCACCGCAAGCTTGAGCCCCAGAGCGTTACGTGCCTTGACCATAGTAGCCATATCGGCGGCTGCTCCGGTAGCAATTAGAACGTCAGGCACCGAGGCTTTTGCCCTGAGAAAGATACTTCTCAGCGTAGCAGCATCGATTCCGTAGTCATAGCGTTCCTCCGCTACTACCGAACCACCAACCTCTTTCAGAGCGTTACGGAATACATCGTGATGAACATCTCCCCACGGATCATGTGGGGTAAGAATCATGGCTCGGCGATACCCTTGGCGCTTGACCCACTCTACGAGCTGAGGAAGCTGATAGCCACGAGGAACCGATAGATTGAATACCCCGGGTATCCCCCCGCCGTTTATTTGAGAGGACCCGGCTGGAACTACCGCGACGATGTCATTCGCCGCGGCGATTCCTCGCACTGCGTTAACCTGAAAGCTCCAGGTTGGGCCGATGAAAAACCTGTACCCCTGCGCCACGAGCAACTGCATCGCCGAAACTGTCTTGGCTGGATTGGTTTGGTCGTCTTCGTAGCGAATGTCTAACTGCCACCCTTTTGCCTTGAGAGTCTCTTCCGCAAGCTCTATACCCTTGCGAATATTTCCAGCGTGTATCGCCGCATCCCCAGACATACCGAGTACGGCCCCTACTTTGAGAGATTTGGACGCATTCGGCTCACAGTAGGCCGTTGCGGGCGCTAAAAAGAGTACCGCTGATAGTGATACTATTAAATAACGAAAGGACATACAGAAAGACCTCCTGTGTAAGAGCGCGTAACAAAAATCTCCTCTGTTGCGGCCAGCTGCAAGCTCGCGGGGCTGCGTCTTCGGCTCAAAATGTGCTCAACGTGCCACAGAGGGCACGTCTCCGCGCCTTTTGAGCCTGCATCCTTGCCCCTCGACCTTTCGCGTGGCCTCGCGACGAGGATATTTTTGTTACGCGCTCTAAGTACTCATACGCAAATTGCTTCACGCTCCGCTCGAAGCGCCATCGCCAAGCCACCCCACAAAGCGGTATCGTATCCGAGGCTACTGAGGAGTACGCGTGGAACAGGTACGATCTTCAAATTCGCATCGAGTATGCCTTGAATGCGTCGCACAAGGCGCTCACCTCCGCCAACACACACACCACCTCCGAGCACAATCCGCTCAGGGGCATACAGGGCGGCCGCGTTCCGGAGCGCCTGACCGAGGTTGAATCCTACCTGATCCCACTCATCAGCACTCAACTCTTCGGCTGGCTTTCCGTAGTGTGTTCTGATCGCTGTACCGCTGACAATCGCTTCGATACAATCACTTCCACCACATGAGCATAGAACACGTTCAGATCGTGGAAGTTGATACGCTATGGCTTGGTGTCCTACCTCTGGATGTGACCCATTCGTACCGCGATAAAGCTCACCATCAACTACGAATCCGCCCCCCATCCCGGTGCTGACTGTTATGTAGAGAAGCCTATCACTCTGACCATCCCCAAACGAATGCTCGGCTAGAGCAGCCGCATTGGTATCAACGTCAACTGCGAACGGTGCCTTGAACTCGTCCTCGAAGATCTCTTTGAGCGGAACCTCCCGCCATGTGGGCATGTGAAGCGGCGATACTACTCCCCTCCGATAATTGAGCGGACCTCCCGCTGATGCGCCGAGCGCTCGCACCGGTCGCTCGCCAGCCACTGTGTGTGCCAGCTTCTTGAGCACCGCTAACCCCTCCTCTAATGACACCGGAGTATCTGCTCGCTCACGAGCGAGGATCTCATACGAGTCTGAGAAGGCCGCCACCATCAACTTAGTGCCGCCGATATCGAGAGATATATACATAAGACAAACGCCCGTAGACCCCACACGCCGAATGACGCGCTATTTTTGACATCACTAACCCGCTCAATATCTGGCAGGGGCATTACCTCGCTTCGCAGGCTTTTACAGCGGTTTGCCGGTGAAATTCCTCTTCAGCTCGGCCCAGCATCCTTGGTAGTCCTTTTGCAGAGCAGCATCCTGTACCGCCCAAGCAGTGACGTGCTGCGGGTAGCGCGTCTCGAACATAAACGCGAGGGTGTTCGCAAGCTTTTGCGGAGAGAGTTCAGCCGTTGATGCCTTCTCAAACGCCTGAGCATCCGGGCCGTGAGGAAGCATGCAGTTGTGCAGACTGGAACCTCCCGGCACGAATCCGTCGGGCTTAGCGTCGTACTGGCCGTAAATGAGCCCCATGAATTCCGACATGATATTCTTGTGAAACCACGGGGGCCGAAAAGTGCGCTCCGCCACCTGCCAACGCTCGGGGAAGATAATAAAGTCTACGTTAGCAGTGCCCTCTTCACCCGAGGGTGACGTAAGCACCGTAAAAATAGACGGATCGGGGTGATCGAACAGCAGCGCACCGACTGGGGAAAAGGTGCGCATATCGTATTTGTACGGCGCATAATTTCCATGCCACGCCACGACATCGAGCGGAGAGTGACCGATCTCGGCTTCGTAAAAACGCCCGCACCACTTGACGGTGAGGCGGCACGGAGTGACTTTGTCTTCGAATGCAGCAACGGGTGTCTTGAAATCCCGCTGATTGGCCAGACAATTTGCTCCTATCGGCCCCCTATTGGGGAGGGTGAACTTTCCACCGTAATTCTCCGCAACGTAGCCACGTGCCGGACCCTGCAAGAGTTCGACCTTGAACGTCACACCCCGTGGAATGACGCAGATCTCGCCCGGAGCTACCTCGATCTTTCCCAACTCTGTAAAGAACCGCAGCGCCCCCTCCTGGGGCACGACCAGGAGCTCTCCATCCGAGTTGTAAAAATACTCGTCAGTCATCGTTGTGTTCACGAAGAAGAGGCTCGCTGCCATGCCAGCCTGCGTGTTGACATCTCCTGCCGTGGTCATGGTTCGCATCCCGCTGAGGAAATTTAGCTGCCCAGAGGGAAATGATGGCGCGCTCCACCGCAGCTGCGCGATCGGAAGATCGTGTTCACCCACACACGGCGCGCTCTTCCACAGCGGAATATCAACGGGAGAGAACTGTCCGGAGTGCCGCACTGAAGGCAATATGCGATAGAGCCATGAACGCTCATTGACATTGCGCGGGGCGGTAAAGGGAGACCCAGAGAGCTGTTCTGCGTAGAGGCCGTACGAGCATCGCTGCGGCGAATTCTGTCCGTGCGGAAGCGCTCCCGGAAGCGCCTCGGTTTCGAAATCGTTTCCGAAGCCCGGCATATATCCGGGAAGTACAGCACTCTGCATGGCAAGCCTCCGTTGAGGGTAACACTTGGTATCTCACAAGAAGTATACTCAATCGAGGCGGTATGACGATAGAAAAGAGCGCCGAAAGCCCGTGAATGTGTGGCGGTGCGTTGTTTCGTTAAGCTGTCAGCCTACCTACGACGCACCAAGCCCTTCATCACAGCATTTCTTCGCGCCTCTGTGAGCACTGATGCCACACAGGTCGCAACATTCAAACTTTCGATAGGACCAAGGCGCGGAACCGCCACCTTCAGATCCGAGAGCGCCAACATCTCCTCGGAAACACCACTTCCTTCCGCCCCGAAGACGATCACTACCTTGTCCGGCCATGTAACTCCGTACAAGCTCCGCGCTTCATGCGGGGTGGTCGACACGACCGAAAACCCGGCCTGCTTGAGGTATTCCACGACATCGCGCGCATCTCGGACGATGGAGAGCTGCACATGCTCGGCCGCTCCCTCCGCGATACGGCACGCCGCGCCAGAGAGTGTGCTCATGAACTCCGACTGCACGACGACCCCGGTTACGCCAAAGAAGCAGCAGGTGCGGAGTATCGCTCCGACGTTATGGGGGTTCTCCACCCCTTGCAGGAGCACAATCACTCCGCGTTGAATGTCCGCCACACGCCCGACGAACTCAGCCGCTTTCAATATCTTGACCGGCTTCGCTTCGACGCACACCCCCTCGTGGTGCTCGGTACCAGCGACGCGAGCCAACTCGTCGTCTTCGACGATCTTCGTGGGGATATCACGCTTGGCGCACCACGCGAGGAGGCGTCCGAAGGTTTCCTGCTGGCCAGGAGCGACGAAGAGTCGCCGGATCTCGTCTCTGCGCTGCTCGGCTATCGTCAGACAACACTGCACGCCGATGAACTTCACGATCTCCTCCCCTGCGCGAGCGGGATGCGGACGCCTCCCCTCTCGCTCCTCGGAGCGCTTCGTGGTACTCGTTCGTGCATGCGGCGGCTCAACCGGCCGCGTCGGACGGTGTGGTGGGCGTGGTGTCATGGCTATCGAAGCAACAATTCATCTCTGTATCACGCGTGACGGCCAAGAGGACTATGCCGTTCAGGAGCTCAAACAGCTCCCAACCGCCTCGCGAGGGGAGTGTACACGGCTCGCCGCCGGGGTGGTAGAGCTCTCCGGAGTGCCTGTCGACACCCTACTCAACTACCCGCTCTTCTTTACTCGCCAGCTGCTTCCCTCGGCTGTACCAATACAGGCCACTTCCATACGGCTGTGGGCGCACGCCATCGTAGAGCGCTTGATTGAGGAGCTCGACGATTCTGACACGAGCTGGTGCTTGCACATCTTCGAACCTCGGAGCGCCGAGACCGGCGAGCAGTACTCTCGGCAACGCCTCATCGCCGAAGAGGTTTTCGGACACCTCAAGCAAAAGCGCCGCTCACTCCTCCGCAAACACACCGACAGACCTGAGGGGGATACAACGCTGGTGCAGGTCGTTACGCTCGCCTCCGACCGAGGGTTCATGAGCATCACGGCGCCACAGATTCGTCACCAACTTCGAAGCTCCGTCGTTCCGCACCTCGCAGGTTACATCTCGGTCCCAGACGACGCGACTCCTCCGTCACGCGCCTTCAAGAAGCTCCGCGAGGCTCATGCGCTCTTCGGCCTTAGCTTTACCAAGGGCCAAACCTGCATCGACCTCGGCGCAGCGCCTGGTGGCTGGACGCATGTTCTGCTTGCGCACGGCTGTCGCGTCACCGCTGTCGATCGCTCCCCGCTCGATGAACGCCTGATGGGCAACAAGCTTGTGACGTTCGTCAAAGGCAACGCGCTAACCTGGGTACCGGAGAAAACTGTCGACTGGTTAGTGTGCGACGTGATCACTACTCCGGACCGAACGACCGAGCTTCTCTCCACGTGGCTGACCCGCAAACTGTGCCGAAACTTCTGTGTTACTATCAAGTTCAAGGGCGAGCCGGATTTTAGCAGCTTAGCGGCTGTCCGAGAGCTTCTGGCTCGCACCTGCTCCTGGTGGGATGGCAAGCAGCTCACTCATAATAAAAACGAACTGACGGTGGTGGGTCGTGTAGAGTGAACTACCAATCACGCCGAACCTCGAAGAGCACAGCCTTTCGAGAGGGATCGTAGCGAAGTCTACCCGCGTTGATAATCGTCAGATGCGGAGCAACCAAAGTCTGATCGTTGGGCTCCAGGTGAAACTCTACGAGTTTGGAGCCCTTCTGCTTCTGGGTAAAGTGATATCCGTCGTGATCGCTACGAACACTGAACTTCACCGTATCACGGGCTCTTTGAAGTGACTTGACGACCTGCCGATAGGTCTGGCGCAGCTCAGAATTGTTCAGCGTGGAGTTAATCATGTCGGTGGCTTGAACGGTGAACACTCGCTGTCCAGCTCTACTTAAAACCCGCTCGTCGACATCATTTGCGTTGCGGGTTGGATTAGCTTCCAACTGCAGACGCCGTACTCCATCGATGTAAAAGTTATCGAAGATCCCCGAGCGCGTACTCATCCCGTCCAACACGGTTCCAACTCCCGTGGCCACATCGGTCGTTACCCCAGGTCGTGCTTGATTAGAAGACTGGCTATCTGGGGAATCTCTGAAGAGCAGAAGCTTTCTCTGCCTTACTTGGCACAGCCCCTCCGAGCCGCCCAAGAATGTGAGCAATGCTAGGGAGATAAAGAGCAGAACCGCCTTCCTGAGGGGTTGCATCGGGGAGCCTGTATCCGGGGAGCCTACTGTAAGGGGTCGACACCCCCCTCTTCTTTCTTTAGGACTCTTTTGCTCAATCGAACGATTCACACCCAACAAACAGTGAGGAGCCATCGCTTTCCTCCTTTCACCAAAGCTCCGATTGGGCGCAAGCGTTATCCCAATTTTTACACTTGCACATGAGGTCCCTCACCTTTCATGCTAGGGGACTATGCCAACAGTACCTGTATATCGCGCACATCCATGGCACGGGATTCCTGTCGGAGAGGACGCTCCGGTGACGGTCACCTGCTACATCGAGATCGTTCCCACGGACACCGTAAAGTTCGAAGTAGACAAGGAGTCCGGGATATTACGAGTCGACCGCCCTCAAAAGTACTCGAACCATTGCCCCACCCTGTATGGCTTCATTCCACAGACCCTCTGCGGCGACGGCGTGGGAGAGCTCTCGGCAAAGGCGCTCCGCAAGCGCAGCATTCGGGGCGACGGCGACCCCATGGATATCTGTATTCTCACCGAACGACCGATCCTACATGGAGATATCCTGGTACGGGCACGTCCCGTAGGTGGCTTCCGTCTCATCGACGGCTCGGAGGCGGACGACAAGATCATCGCTGTGCTCGAAGGCGATGACGTCTACCGCAAGGTTACCGACGTGTCTCAACTTCCCGAAGGGATAATCGATCGCTTGCGGCACTACTTCCTCACCTACAAAGAGATACCAGGGGTACGCAAAACCCCTAAGGTGCAAGTTACTGATCTGTACAACCGAAAGGTGGCGCACACGGTCATTCGACAGAGCATGGAGGACTACCGGAAGTTCGTGGTGGGTGCCTAAAAGGGCCTTCATTTTTACCCGCTCGAGGCCCTTTCCTGTTGACCTCTGTAGGCCCCTGAACGATACTCCAGCCTTCGATTTTAGAGGGCTTTTTGGACGACCTTAAAAGCTGTCTAGCCATCGACTCGCTCCACGCAGCTCACGTTGTTCGCTCACATCGGTATCATGGAAAAACCCCGTCGCTTCAAAGATTCCCGCAGCCGCCCCGAGTCGCGAGAGTATCCGCAAGGGCGGATCCCTCCGCAATCGATCGAAGCTGAGGAATCGGTGTTGGGAAGCATCCTGCTTGACAACCAGGCGATAAACATCTGCCTCGAGCGCTTAAGAGCCGAAGACTTCTATAAAGCAGCTCATCAAACGATCTTCGCTGCGATGGCAACTCTCTGTGATAGACGTGAGCCGATAGATATCGTCACGTTGGGCCAGCAGCTGCGCGTCATGGGACAGCTCGAAAATGTCGGCGGACAACAGGTCCTGTCCTCTCTTGCCTCCAGCGTTCCGAATGCAGCGAACGTCTCCTACTACGCTAAGGTCATCAAAGAGATGTCGGTGCGCCGTCGCCTCATCCACGAGTCGACCGATATCATCAGCTCCGCGTTCGAGCTCGAGGGAGATATCGAGGAATTTCTCGACGGTGCGGAGCAGCGCATCCTTGGCGTCTCTGACCTGCGAGTCAGTCAATCGTTTCACCGAGTCGGCGACGTTGTTCAAGACTCGATACGTCTAGTAGAGAAGCTCTACGACCAAAAAGAGCCCGTCACTGGGGTGCCGAGCGGACTCGACAAGCTCGATAACATGACGGCCGGTTTTCAGCCCTCTGACCTGATTATCGTTGCCGCGCGCCCTGCGATGGGTAAGACCTCGCTCGTACTCGGGTGGAGCCAGTACATCGGGATCTATTTCCGCAAACCAGTCGCCTTCTTCTCGCTCGAAATGTCGAAAGAGCAGCTTGTGTTGCGTATGTTGTGCAGCGAATCACGCATCAACAACTCGAGTGTCCGAACCGGAGATCTCAGCGAACGTGACTTCGCGCGGATCGTGGACGGCGCGAGCCGTATCTCAGAGGCCGAGATCTTTATCGACGACACACCAGCGCTCACTATCACTGAACTGAGAGCAAAAGCTCGTCGACTTCATCGCGATCATCCGCTCGGAATGATCGTAGTCGACTACCTTCAGCTCCTACGAAGCCCTGCGTACAGCCACTCGCGTGAGCAGGAGATCTCCGATATCTCGCGCTCTCTCAAGGCGTTGGCGAAGGAGTTGTATGTTCCAGTCATTGCGCTTTCTCAGCTCAACCGCTCGGTCGAGTCGCGAAACGATAAGCGTCCTATGATGTCCGACCTCCGAGAATCGGGCGCTATCGAGCAGGACGCCGATATCATCATGTTTATCTACCGTGACGAGGTCTACAACAAAGAGTCGCCGGACAAAGGCGTGGCTGAGATCATCATCGCCAAGCAGAGAACCGGTCCGACCGGAGCTGTGCGCGTGGCGTTCTCGGGAGAGTACACACGCTTCGACAACCTCGACGAGAGCGATATGGATTCGTTCTCAGCGGGAGGCTCGGCGGAAGCTTTCTAGAGCAGCGCTCGATATATCGACGATCGGAACCCACGGCACATTAGCTCGACACGCTATAAAGCTCGGGTTCGCATACTGAGCCTTTCCGTAGCGTAACTCCTCACCCGTCGCCGCCACCAAAAGCTTGCACCCGGCTTCGTTGAGAATACAGTGACCTGCCGCCGTATCCCACTCCATGGTACGGCCAAAGCGGCCGTACATATCGGCGCGTTCCTCTGCCACACGGCAGAATTTTATAGATGATCCACAGCTCACGGTCTCGCGCACACCAAACGTCTGTAACCACTGCTCGTCATCCAGGGAGCGGTGGGAGCGACTGACAGCAGCTATCAGCTCTTTGGTAGCACGCTCATTACGTATCTGTGTGGTAGTGCCATTAGCTATCCGATAAGCCCCTCGCCCGAGAGTGCCCATGTAGATCTCTCCCGACACCGGGATTCCGATCACACCCACGACCGGCACACCATCGGCGATCAGCGCAACGTTGACAGTAAACTCTCCGTTACGAGCCAGGAACTCCTTGGTGCCGTCGAGCGGATCAACCAACCAGAAAAGCGGTCCTGCTGCTCGCGATGCAGTATCACTCTCTTCGCAAATAACTGGGATGCCTGTGATGGCGAGTTCGCGCTCAATGAGGGCTGCTGCCGCGAGGTCGGCCTCCGATACGGGCGAGCCGTCGGCCTTGTTGATAGAGGATGAATCAGCCCGCTCGTAAATCTCCATGATTACCGAGAAGGCGCGTCGTACGACATCTACGACGAATTGGGGTCCCCCGAAGTCCCTGACACGACTCTGCCATTCAGCGGGGAAAGCGGAGCCATCCTGAGCTCTCGAACGTGTTTCCATCAGGTCATGATACCGACGGCTAAAAACTATGTCGACAGAAGAACAAAAGGGCTGTAAAAATAAATAAATTCGGATAGATACACCCACCCCAACTGTGTCGTGTGCTCGATAACGGGGTGATCTAGGGTTTGCAAGGCGCTGAAACGGGGGATTGTGGCAAGAGATCTTCGAATTTCGCTACCGACGACCATTTTTCAGCAACCTGTTAAAGCCATTCACGGAACTATCCGTTATTGAAGGTTACATGATGGCAGGCACCGTTTTCCTCTCCTTCTCATCAGATGGCAGCATCGCAACCCTCAACCTCGGGAGCCCCGATGAGCGCGCGATAACCTTAACACCCGACCGCATCAACTCATTCGTGGATGCTGTGAAACAGGTGGCTTCGTCGAAGGCCAAGGGCCTCGTCATCCGCGCCCCTTCACCTGACTCCTTCTGCGTTGGCGCCGATATCTCGCTAATCCAGAGTGTGCAGGATCCCAAGCACGGAGCCGAGCTCGCCATACAGGGGCAGCGAGCGTACGACCTTTTGGAAGACCTCACATGCACAACGGTCGCTGCCATCGGCGGACCGTGTGTCGGTGGCGGATGCGAGCTGGTGCTTGCGTGTGATTACCGCATCGTTACCGACTCTAAATCGAGCTCGATCGGATTACCGGAAACAAAGCTCGGGATCCTTCCGGGTTTCGGAGGCACCTACCGCATGCCGCGCGTGGTAGGACTCCCCAAGGCTCTCGACATAATCCTTGCGGGAAAGACTTTGCGCTCTCAGCAGGCACTCAAGAGTGGGCTCGTTGACGAAGTAGTGCCAGCCGACAAGCTCTACGAACGAGCCGAACAGATAGCTCGAGGAGAGCGTCGCCCTCAGCGTAAGAAGCGCCGCTTGCTCGACAAGCTCCTCAGCAACAATCCGCTCGGTCGCGCGTTCGTCAAATCACAGGCATCCCGAGCGCTACTTAAGCAGACCAAGGGATTTTATCCAGCGCCACCCCGAGCGCTGGAGCTTACGGCGGATGGGCTCGGCCGAAATCGAGGTCCTGGTCTTCAGCTCGAGGCGAAGGCTTTGGGCGATTTGATAGTAACGCCCGAGAGTAAAGCGTTAGTGAATCTCTTTTTCCTGACCGAGGCGGCGAAGGGACTCGGGAAATCAGCGCGCAAAGAGATCGAAGGAATAGATGCCCTCGTAATTGGTGCGGGCATCATGGGAGCCGGTATCGCAGGTTCATTAGCCCGAGGTTCGCACCGCGTGATCGTCAAAGACACTTCAGATGCAGCTCTTCAGCGCGGCCGCGATCACGTGAGAAAGGAATTATCGAAGCTCCGCTATCTCTCCTCGCTCGAACGGGGAGCGGTTTCTACGAAGATCGACTGGCTCCAATTTCCTAGCCCTACCATGAGCCGTACTCGGGTCGTCATCGAGGCGGTCTTCGAGGATATGGAGATCAAGAAGGGTATCTTTCGAGATATCGCTCCTCGAGTAAGCTCGGACTGTATCCTTGCGACTAACACTTCGTCCCTCTCGGTCACCGAGATGGCTACCGCTGTCGAGCGTCCCGAGCGCTTCGTCGGTATGCATTTTTTCAACCCGGTCGAAAAAATGCCGCTAGTCGAGATCATACGCGGCGCGCAGACGAGCGATGAAACGATTGCAAAAGTGGCTGCTCTCTCGACAGAGCTCGGTAAATTTCCGATCGTAGTTCGCGATGTTCCTGGCTTCCTGATCAACCGTACCCTAATACCGTATCTCAACGAAGCTACCTTCCTCCTTCAAGAGGGATATTCCATCGAGGAGATTGACCGAGCGGCCCTCGATTTTGGTATGCCGATGGGGCCGATCCGTCTACTCGATGAGGTGGGGCTCGACGTAGCTGCGCACGTGTCAAAGGTGATGGTAAACGGATATGGAGAGCGCATGGCAGCGCCCGCCTTTGCTGAGAAGCTGCTAGCAGTCGGTCGCAAGGGACGGAAGTCATCCGGTGGGTTTTACGACTACAAAGGCAAGGAGAGTATGCCGTGGACCGGAATCAGCGCGGCCCTCGAGCTTCCGAGCGCCCCGAACCTCAAGGCAGCTAAGACCGAGATAACGGAACGATTGATCTACCACCTAGTCAACGAAGCGATGAAATGCCTCAATGAAGGGGTAGCTGGCGACGACCGCGAACTTGCCAAAAAGCAGATCGACCTCGGAACGGTAATGGGGATAGGGTTCCCTCCCTTCCGCGGTGGCGTGCTCTATTATGCTGAGAGGATAGGCCTGGAGAAGATCCGCACCAAACTAGCAGAGTTCGAGAGCCGCTACGGAATCAGATATTCCCCGTTCTGAACGCAGTGCTGCCGGCCAACCGAGCAGTGCTCCGAGCAAGCGGAGCGGAAGCTCCGCGGTCCGAGGGCTCACACGAACCACGAACTTTCCAGTCCGCCTATTGGAAGGGTCGCACTGCCAGCAGCAAGCGGAGCGGAAGCTCCGCGGTCCGAGGGCTCGCACGGACCACCAACTTTCCAATCCGCCTGTTGGAAGGGTCGCACTGCCAGCAGCAAGCGGAGCGGAAGCTCCAACATCCAAGGGCACACACACGAACCACGAACTTTCTAGTCCGCCTGTTGGAAGGATCGCGCTGCCAGCAGCAAGCGGAGCGGAAGCTCCGCGGTCCAGATTTCTCTTTGGCTATTGATTAAGCCGCCTGCTTACGCGACCCGATCTTCCAGCGGTTGTAATAGAATTCGAGCGCTCCTGGGTACACCTGATCCACCTTGTCAAGGACCATTCCTAAAACACATTGGCGATCCTCATCAAGGAGATGCGGATTGGGAAGCTGCGCGATGATGCTGAAAGCTATCTCTTTCTCGTGAACCAAGAACCGTGCCGCTTGGGAGAACTTCGCCGCGATGTCGATGATGTTGAATACAACGTTGTGCTCGATGGCGACGTGAAAGCCGATACCCAGCTCTCGCAGAACTTGATGAACAATTGCCGAGGAGATCTCACCGGGATAATTGGAGATACCGAAACACCAACCGTCAATCTCTATCTGAAAAACCTCGTCGTACCGATCGATCACTGGAAACATAGCTCAAACCTAAATTACGCCGCCACTGTAGCAAGGCTCTCCTGTGTAGCTACCCGGTTCTGGTGCAGTACCAAGGAAGCGTCGGTAGCTGGCTCAGTCGTGAGCAGCACCATAGGATCAACAGGATATTTCTCCTGCTCTTGAACCCGCATAGCCACACTTCTCGGATATGGCAGAGGTTGCTTCTGGCTATTTTCGATATTTTTCCGGTCGGTCTCGACAACCGTGTACGCAAGGGCAGTCGATATGATGAAGTTGAGCGCGCCACGGGTCGCCGAATTCATAGAGACCAAGCTGCCATCGAGCCTTTTAATTTCGGGATACTCCTGAGAAGTGTCAGAAACAACCGTCATCCCCACATCCAGCCGCACGGAGGGCTCGAGACCAAAATGACTGACATCGAATCCGCTCGCCATCTCAACATACGAGAATACTGAGAGCGGTTCGGTATCGAGAGTCGCCACTGCCAGGTCGACGTTGTTAGCTCCCTCGGTTCCTCGTCTACCCTTCGAATCCTCCCCCTCGAAAGCGCGCGCCGCTGGGCCCTTAGGCTCTCCAAAGCTACCGGAGGCCCCCTCCTGCTCTACGCCGGCACCCATCGCAAAGGCTGCGTTGGTGAGCATACTACCCACACTCTGCGAACTTTTATCGGAGTCTTCATATCGCGCCTCTTCCCCACCCTCAGCACCACTCGCTTCTCCGCGAGAAGCGTGTCGCGCGCCGCCGGCGAAGCCACTCTTGATGCCCAAGTATGCGTAGATAGGCTCGCTCAGCTCTGCGAGAGCTTTGTGCACTGCCGTTCTGTAGCTAATGTTTGTGGTCTGCAGTTGCCGCGTGCTGTTAATCGCGTGCTCGAGCTGGTCAGCACGAATTGCTTGCGGATCGTCTGCTTGCTTAGGATTCTGAGCTTTACTAACCATATCGCCACTCTAACTTCACAGCCGAGTCTAATCAAACACTGAAACACTGCGGCACGTGTCTGCGAGGGTTATGCAGGCTGTCTAACGATCTGTGACGTAACGATCCTGACTTTTAGCGACTAGATCGCCCCAATCTTGCAAGCTACTGGTATTCCACGTATCTTCCCCCCTCCAACGGGGTGTAGCTCAGCACGGCTAGAGCGCACGGTTCGGGACCGTGAGGTCGAAGGTTCAAATCCTTTCACCCCGATTTCTCCTCATTCTTCCCCCGTCCCCCGTATGCTAGCCTCTTCCATGTCTCGATGTGTGGAGGTTATTTCGTGAAGATCCTCAAATTCGGCGGCTCGTCCGTCGCTACCCCTGAACTCATTCAAAACGTAGTCAGTATCGTAAACGATCCTCAACGCTACCAGCCAGGCGAGGTGCGCGCCGTGGTAGTTTCCGCCCTTCAAGGGGTTACCGACACGCTCATCTCTCTTGCTCACGCCGCAGCCCGTGATGGCGAATCGCATTTGCCTATCCTTCGAGAGCTCGAGCAGCGTCATATCTCGGCTGTCCAACACGTAGTTCCAATAACATCACGCAGTGGAGCATTGGCGACCGTAAAGGTGCTAATCAACGAACTCGAAGACGTTCTCCAAGGGATCGCGCTCGTCGGAGAGTGCAGTGCGCGTGTAATGGACTTCGTCATGGCGTTCGGAGAGAGGCTCTCTGCCTACATCGTGTCGCAAGCGTGGATCGCCGCTGGACACGACGTGGAGATGCTCGACACGCGCGAGGTCATCATCACCACCGAGGTGTTTGGAAATGCTCGACCTATCAGGCCCCAAACGGACCGCACGATTCAAGCGTATTTCGCCTCGCACCCCAAACTGCAGATCGCAACCGGTTTCATAGGATCCACTCCCAACGAGGCAACGGTTACTCTCGGCCGAGGAGGATCAGATTTTACTGCCTCAATCCTCGGTGCAGCGCTCGGTGCCGACGAGATAGAGATATGGACCGATGTGGACGGAATGCTCACGGCCGACCCTCGTCGAGTCCCCAAGGCGTTTCCGATGCCGGAGGTCACTTTCGAGGAAGCAATGGAGCTGTGTCATTTCGGCGCAAAGGTGATCTATCCACCGACCATCCAACCCGCCATCGAAGCGCACATTCCACTAGTCATCAAGAACACCAAGAACCCGACGGCACTCGGCACCCGCATCGTCGAAACAGCGACACGCCACCCCTATCCGATAACGGGGATCTCCTCGATCAGCTCAATCGCGCTTGCCCGTATTCAGGGCCCGGGAATGGTTGGCGTGGCAGGTATTGCCATGCGCTTCTTCCGAGCCTTTGCCAAACACAACATCAACGTCATCCTCATTACTCAGGCTTCGTCGGAGCACACGATCTGCTGTGCGATAGACCCCTCGTTCGTTGAAGCGGCTCGCCGAGCGGTGGATGAAGAATTCGAACTAGAGATAAAGGCTGGTCTCATCGAGCCACTCTTCGTCGAGGAGGATCTGGCGATCATCTCCGTTGTTGGAGAGCGTATGCGGCATACTCCTGGTATGTCCGGACGAGTCTTCACCGCTCTCGGAGCAAACAGCGTCAACGTTGTAGCGATTGCTCAAGGTTCTTCAGAGCTCAACATCTCTGCTGTGATTCCGAACAAGGATGAATCGAAAGCCTTGAACGCCCTGCACGACGAATTTTTCCTCAACCAGAGCAAGACGGTAAACCTGTGGATCGTTGGTGCCGGATTGGTCGGGTCTACACTCATGAGACAGCTTCATGAACAACAGGCGGCGCTCCGAGAAACCTTCGGTATTGATCTAAAGCTTCAGGGGCTCGCCAACAGCCGCACTATGCTGTTAAGCGGTGGGCAATCTAAGCCAATCGCATTCTCCGAGCAAGAACTGAGCGTGGGAGCCCCTTTCGTGCTCGAACAGTTCGTGTCTCACCTGATCTCTGCCAACCTCTCCAACTGCATCTTCGTCGACTGTACAGCGAGTGACGATGTACCTCGGATCTATCCACGGCTTCTTGAGCGCAGCATCGCCGTGGTTACCCCTAACAAGCGCGGAATATCGGCAGACATGCAGTTTTACTCGACGCTCAAAAATGCCGCCAAGAAGCGCCGCACCCCATTTCTGCATGAAACGTGCGTCGGAGCCGCGCTCCCTGTGGTGAACACACTGGCGGATCTGGTCAGAAGCGGCGATAGGGTCGTGCAGATTGAAGCTGTTCTCTCGGGGACATTGAGCTTCGTCTTCAACTCGATGGCTGATGGCGTCTCGTTCAGCGCAGCCGTACTCGAGGCAAAGGCGCGCGGATACACCGAACCGGACCCGCGTGACGATCTCTCTGGAATGGATGTGGCGCGTAAGGCATTAATCCTTGCGCGCGAAGCGGGACTTACACTGGAGCTTGAACAGATTACTAGACACCCGCTGCTTCCTCAGGAGGCGCTCACGTGGTCACTCGAGGAGTTCCTTACCAAACTCCCCTCTTTGGATCGTCATTTCGAATCGCAGGTTCAAGCTGCTCGCAAACGCGACGGTCGTCTAGCATGTGGAGCGCTGATCGATTGCACGAATGGCCGTGTTGAGGTGGGACTTCGCACCGTGTCGCTGGAGCATCCATTTGCGTCGCTCAAGGGGAGCGATAACCTAGTTGCTTTCACAACTCGCCGCTATGCCTCTCAGCCTCTCGTCGTAAAGGGACCTGGGGCTGGAGCTGAGGTGACCGCGGCTGGCGTTTTTGCTGATATTATCCGCATTGCGCGCTAAGCAGGGTCCATGGGTGTGGCCCGATCCCGCCGCCGGACCGCGGAGCTTCCGCTCCGCTTACTGATAGCACTACAACACTTCCAACAGGCGGACTAGAAAGTCCGCGGTCCGGTCTCTCCTACCTCCTGAATACCAAATCATTCATCCTTCAGCTCTTGCCCAAAACAACGAAATCCATGCTTAATAGCGGGATAAGGATTACTGTACTGTGTCATACTGCCTCTCACTCTTGCTCTCACTGATAGCTTTGCTCCTTCCGCTCGCCACCGTGCAGGGACAGGAGCCCGCACCAACTGCCACGCCAGCGGCTATCATGCCGGACAATGACCTTCGCTCTCCCCGCCAGGCAGTTGCGACTTTTCTATCTGCAATGGACCCGTCAGACGGGGAGCTTGAGATGTCCCAGGCGATCAAAACTCTCGATACCTCTGAGATTCCTGAACTGGTCCGCAAAGAGCGATCGGAGGAGGTCGCGATCAAACTCTATGCGGTACTGTCGTCGAAGGGATTTACTGCAGGAAAGGTAGCCTACTCATCCACAGAGGGAGCCTTGCAGATCACCGACATAGCAGGGTACGGCATCTATCTTGAACGTAACGGACCGAACTGGCAGTTTAGCAAGGTCACAGTCTCTGACATATCGTCGATCTTTCGCGAGGTAGAACCGACTCTCTCGAAGGGGAAGATGCGGGCGCTCGGAGAGATGAGCCATACCTGGGTTACCCTTCGAACGTATATCCCCGAGAGCCTCAAACAAACAACCTTCCTGATCGAAGACTGGCAATGGCTTGCTGGTGCGCTCGCCGTCATCGTTCTTGGAGGACTACAGATTCTAGCAGTCAGGATGCTGTACTTTCTCGTAACGAGGTTGGCTCCTCAAGGATTCAGTGTGGCGAAGTCTCTGGACTTCAAGACCCTCGGGAGGCCCACATTCATCATAATCTTCACCATAGCTCTGCAGCTCTTCTGCTCTACTCTCGGACTCGATGTCGATTTTTATTCGAGCGCTGTAGCATGGATAACAACGGTACGGATCATAGCCCTATCTGTATTGGGAATATATCTCGTCGAATCGATCGGCGATCGGCTCCAGCCGATCGCGGCGAATGTCTCAGCATCCATTAATTCTATCCTCTACCCGCTGGTACAGAAGGCCTTATGGGTGTTGGTCATCGTAGTGGCGGCGGTACGAATTTTAACTGTACACGGTGTCGATGTCTCGGGGCTCATCGCGGGTCTCGGCTTGGGAGGCTTGGCCTTCGCACTCGCCGCTAAAGACACGGTCGAAAACATCTTTGGCTCAGTTGCGATCCTTCTCGATCAACCTTTTCGAATTGGCGACAATATCTCGGTAGCAGGAGTAACGGGGGTAGTGGAGGAGATCGGACTGCGGTCAACACGCATACGAACACCGGACAACTCTCTCATCTCCCTCCCGAACTCTAAGGTGATCGCGGGGCACGTAGACAATCTGGGAGCTCGCGCACACTGGCGAAGCCGTGTAATCGTTAATGTGCCCTACTCCACACCTCCTAACGTTATCGAGCAGCTCTGCAACGCCATTCGTGCTCTGTTGCTTTCACACCCTGCTACCAAGAAAGACGCTGTCGCGGTGTTCGTGCACGAATTCAATCCGGCGAGTCTCGGGATTCTCGTCCAGTTTCATCTAGCGGTCGGGAATTGGCAGGATGAGCAGCGCAATAAAGAGGAGATCTACCTGGCCATCTTACGGGTCGTAGAGGCCCTGGGGGTGACGATCGTCTCCCCGACACGAGAGCTCCCTGCCACCAGATCGGACGACAGTCCATCAATCGGGAGCAAAAGCGGCGAAGAGATCGCTCGGCAGGTGCCGGTTGCCTGGCAGCGTATCAAGGCACCCTAAGGAAGCAAGGCAAAACCCCTCCCTGCTGCGAAAGCGGATCTTGGGTAGCTCTTCGATGTTGGCGACATGGAAAAATCCTCAGTGTATCGCAGAGAATACACCTGCGGTTTTTCCACATCACCAAAATCGAATATCAACCCAACCTCCACTTTCTCGCTACGGGTAGGTTTTGCCTTGCTTCCCTGAGAAGCTCTAAGTCTGGCGAGGTCGAACTCTACCTACTCCGGCAGAACTACGAAGACCTCTGTTCGGCTACCAGAAGACCGCGCGCCACCTCTTGAAGCCGCTGTCGCAGCACTACCTTCCTTGCTAACGAAGATCACGCGCTTCAATGAGTACTTTAAGCCGGCATCCTCGAAGTTTGATCTTACGTGAAGCTGTTCGGTTCCTTTGACAGCACGGGAGACACCGGACCCCACACGCACCTCGACGCGCTCCGGGATAGTGAGCGAAATCCGAGCTTCGCTTGTGGACGACGCTCCCACTCTGCCGTCTATCGCTGCAGCGTCGGAAACCTTTGAACAGACCCCCACGAGGACCAGAGGAAGAAGAAGCTTTCTTTGCATAGGTGGCGCAGTATAGGAGCTGAAGTCCTATTAATAAAGCCCAACTCCAATTCCCAGGTTGAGCATGCGTCATCATGCAGACAGGTCAGATCGATTTCGATCACCCAAAAAGCGCACTGCTTGTCAGAGCCCCAGGCACAGGGGCAGCCCCTAATGCATCTTGTCTTTTAGAAGGACCAACGCACGTTCAGGCAAGATCTTGGTAACAACAGCTAGGAGAGCCTCGTAGGCAGCCTCGAGCTCGAGCAACTGGTCTTTATGATTTTCATTCCACGTGTCAGGTAAGTTGATGCGACCGGCGTCGTTAGCCATGAACTGCAGAAGGATATCGAGCTGATCAAGACAGGCGATAATGTCCTGGGACTCGCGGGCGATCTCCGTAAGCGGAAGATGAACTGGAAAGTACATCTGCCGCTGAACAAGCTCAGCCACAACCTGTTCAATACTGTCGAAAAGAGTCCAATCGACGGTCTTGTTTCCCATGCAGCCTGTGTCGCCACAAAGTGAGCGGGCATTTAGAATTCGACGCCAAACTCCGAAGTCCTTCGCTGGTCGAGACGGACAGGTTGTTTCAGGCACTTGTGGCGACCCAAGTGCCAGGCCTGCTACGACAAGCTAGACGTGGCTTGAAGGATAGCTTCATAGACAAGTTAACGAGATAGTGGCCGAAACAAGGAAAACGAACGCACGACCCGCAGGGGTATTCACCTGGATATACTGAGGATTTTGAGGAGACCTGTGCCGCAGTAGTTGCGCTCCCAGTCTCCTAGGGAAGCGAGGCAAAACCTATGTTTCCTCGCACGTGAACGTAAACGTACCCGAAACAAAAACCTCAAGTTTTTCGGGTACGTTCACGTTTACGAGCACGAGCACGTTCACGTGGTTATTTCAAAAGTGAGACTATGGGGTAGGTTTTGCCGCGCTTCCCTAGGGTTCCCTATGCTAGGGGATACCTTCTCGCCAGCGCCAGGCCACCCTCCCCGAGCGACATCCTGAAGCCCAGTATTCTCTCCTCTGATGCCTACGGTGGCGTCCCTTCCGGTCTATGCTAGACTCACTCGCTATGAGATCCGTTCGAGTGTTCGCACCGGCAACCGTAGCCAATGTAGGCTCAGCGTTCGATGTATTGGGATTCGCGCTTCAATCCCCAGGTGACATAGTCACAGCTCGATCGAGCTCTGTACCCGGAGTACGCGTTGTGGAGATAACGGGAGATGCCGGAAGACTGCCGCTGGAAGCCTCTCAAAATACTGCCAGCGTCTCTGCGTTAGCCTTACTTCGCCACCTACAGCAAAGGCACACCGAAAAGTATCGTGAGGTGGGGATCGAGCTATCGATCGAAAAGGGACTTCCTATTGGCAGTGGCCTTGGATCCAGCTCTGCGAGTACGGTCGCTGCAGTAGTTGCTACCAATACCCTTCTCGGAGAGCCATTAAGTCGCGCCGAACTTTTACCCTTCGCCATGGAGGGAGAGCGCGTGGCGTGTGGCTCGGCGCATGCAGACAACGTAGCCCCATCGCTCTTGGGGGGCTTTGTTTTGATACGGAGCTACGACCCTCTCGACATCGTGCCCCTTCCTTCGCCAGAGAGCGCTTGGGCCACAGTTATTACCCCATCAGTCGAGCTCCGCACTGAGGATGCCCGCAAGGTCTTGAAGCGCACCGTGCCGCTCGGTCACGCCATCTCTCAATGGGGTAACGTCGCAGCTCTCGTAGCGGGGATATACCGCAACGATGTTGCTTTGATGGGCCGAGCCCTCGAAGACAAGATAGTAGAACCGGAGCGTGCTCAGCTTATTCCAGGCTTTGCCGAAGCCAAGCGTGCCGCTCTTAATGCCGGAGCCGCAGGGTGCACTATCTCAGGGTCAGGACCATCGATATTCGCCTTAAGCACTTCAGAGCAGGAAGCAACCCATATCGCCGCCGCGATGATCGCGATATTCGAAGCCATGAAACTACCAGCCATGCGCCACATCTCTCCAATAAACCCTGATGGCGCCCGCATTCTGAGTGAGGAATGACCCGATGAAGTTATATAGCACTAAAGATGCTTCCCTTCAGGCTAGGTGGCGTGATGCGGTTCTCGAAGGGTTGGCTCCAGGCGGAGGACTCTACATTCCAAGTGAAATCCCTCGCATGACCACTGCCGATCTCCAAGCCGCGCGTGCCCTGCCTTTTCCCGAGCTCGCGACCAAACTTGCAAAGCTTTTTTTGGAGGATGAGGTTCCCGCTGCGGTCATCGAACAGATCTGTCGCGACTCATTTACCTTCGACGTTCCGCTGAAAAAGATCGAGGGAGCCACATACATCCTCGAGCTATTTCACGGCCCCACGTGCGCCTTCAAGGATTTCGGCGCTCGATTCATGGCCAACCTCTTTCGCTACTTTTTAGATTCGAAGGGAGAACAGCTCACCGTTTTGGTGGCGACATCCGGCGACACAGGCAGCGCAGTCGCCAACGCCTTCTTCGATTCCTCTGCTAACGCTCAGATCAAGGTCGTAATTCTCTTTCCACGTGGAAAAGTGAGCCTCGTCCAAGAGAAACAGATGACGACCCTCGGCCACAATGTTACGGCCCTCGAGGTGGACGGAACCTTTGACGATTGTCAGCAGCTCGTGAAGCAAGCACTCGCTGATGTAGACCTGCGGGCAACCAGCCGCCTAACCTCTGCAAACTCGATCAACCTAGCTCGCCTACTCCCGCAGATGTTCTACTACGTACATGCGGCTCTCCAGATTAACGATCCCAAGGCTCCGGTTTTCTCGGTACCGAGTGGAAACCTCGGAAATCTCACAGGAGGACTCATAGCGCACCTAATGGGACTTCCCGTTACGCGATTCATCTCTGCGTGCAACCGCAACGACGTATTCCCCGCATATTTATCGAGTTCCGCCTTTACCCCGCGACCTTCAATTGAAACCGTCTCCAACGCGATGGATGTGGGCAATCCGAGTAACTTTGCGCGTATCGTGCCGCTCTATGGAGCTTCCCTAGAGAAGATGCGCGCTGACATCTGCGGGTATGGATTCTCTGACGACGAGACGCTCGCGGCCATAGCCACCTGGTACGAACGAACAGGATACATTCTCGATCCTCACACAGCAGTGGGAGCTCTCGCCTTGGAAAAACTGCGCGCCACACGCTCTACTAATTATGCTCCTGGTATCATTCTCGCCACGGCACATCCTGCTAAGTTCGCCGACGTCGTCAAACGTGCGATCTCTGTGGAACCCGACTTTCCCCCTCAACTTCGCGAGGCGCTCGAAAAACCCGGGCACAAAATAGCGCTAGAGAACCGTTACGATGCTCTCAAAAGCCATCTAATAGACTGAGATAAGATTGGCTCATCGTGGAATCGAGTGGGGAGTACCGAGGCCAGAGAGGGCGCAAGTCGTTGTTTTGACTATAAATAGCACCTTTCCACGTGAACGTGCTCGTGCGCGTAAACGTGAACGTACCCGAAAAAGCAACTTTTTCCGCTCCCGCCCGAAATAGAGCAGTATGCTCGACTATGAAAAACTAGACGTCTATCGAACGGCGCTTGAGTTCGTCATCGCTACGATTGAGATTCGCGATCGTCTTCCTAGAGGAAGCGGGGAACTCGTGGATCAGTTCAAGCGCGCATCTTTCTCGATAGTGCTCAACATTGCCGAAGGTGCCGGCAGCTTCAAACAGGCAGACAAACAGCTCTATTTCTCAATAGCACGGGGACCCGTCATGGACGGTGGCGCGCTCTTTGACCTGTTAAACGCTCTAAACTATCTCTCCCCCGACGAGTATCGCGCTGGTAAGCGTTTGCTTACAAATATTGCACCCATGCTTTCCAAGCTATGCCTTCAGCCCGCATGATGCCTGTTTCGGGTACGTTCACGTTTACGCGCACGAGCACGTTCACGTCGGGATAACACCGAGCCCTACCCACTCGATTTCACGAAGACCCATAAGATTATAGGTGTGAGTTCTAGGGAAGCGAAGCAATCCCCCTCACTGCTGCGAGATGGGTCTTGCCTCGCTGCCCTAAAGAGACCAGACCCCTTCCGTCTTTCCGTGATCTGTTTGGCTGTCATAGGCTACATCAAGTGCTCGCATCTCACGGATAACCCTGTGCGCGATACGATTAGCCAAAGCCGGTGACACGCCATTGCCCTTCCGAGCCACACGCTTGATACGCTCACGAATCTCGGGAGCAATCCGTCGAACATGTTCCAGATGATTTAGTTCATGCCTCTCCAGTCGCTTTGAGAACTCCGTCCATACCCGAGCGAGCTCCGGAGCGTCTCCCTGCTCAGGCTCATACCTCGGCAACAGCATCGATGCACTGCACGAGAGTGAAACAGATTCGGTATCGATGATTCCGCGGCTCGCTTGATTCCAGCGCCACTCAACCGTCCATTCAGTAACGGCGAAGCGGGGAGTTCCGTCTGCGTCTCTAGGCCCGTGAGCTAGCATCGACTGTCGAACATCGTGGACTGAGGTTCCCCGCACGACGTACTCCCGACGCTCGATCGAGACCGGGCACACATCACCGCTCGGAGCGTGTACTCCCATGTGAGGAACCAAAGACCAAAAGAGAGCCGAAACCGCTAAAACCCTCACGCGTCGGCTCTGTTATTGGATAATGAATTCGGTGAAGAAGACCCCCACGACTGGTGGCTCTTCCAAGCCAACCGCCTCGTTAATACCTTCCAGCAGTTCATCTTTGAGCCGCTCTTTTCCTTCGGCTGTCAGGAGATCGTCAGCTCTCTTCGACGAAAGAATGCGTATTACAGCATCCTTCATCTGGCTTTCGCGTTTCATGAAATGCGGCGGCAAGCCACCAGGCTTGGGCTCGCCTCCCCCGCCGCCGGCACCACCGCCGTGACCTTTGCCTCCACCTTCACCGCCCTCGAGACCACCTGTCTGCTTCTCCACGGAGGCCGCATCAAATTCGATCATGATCCTCGTCTTGAGGAATGCCGAGGTTTCAGAGAGATTCACAACGTACACACCCAAATCGGCGCTCTCAAGACGTTTTACCTCTTCGTGTTCTTCTTCCACGACCTCGGCCTCTTCGGCCCCACCCATAAGAAACATGGGCACACCTGCCCCTGCTACGAGCACGACGAGCCCTACGACGATGAAAATGAGCTTCTTCTTGCCTTTAGGTTTTGCCTCGCCGCCCTCAGCCGCCTCTTCTTTCTTAGCAGACATCGTCGCCTCCTATTCCCTAAGCACAGCTAAAAATCGGCATTTTACGGGCTGAACATAACCAGTATCTGAAAAGGACGGGCAGACACCACACTTTCACCCGGCGCAACCCGCTTAAGTGCCCAGAAGAACGAAACATTTATTGAACTCACCTCTCCTCTGAGCTATTCTCCGGGGGCATTTGTCTTGATTCGATACTATGGAAACCACTAACAACCCCTTGTACCCCCTCCGGCACTCTTTGGCTCACGTACTCGCACAGGCGGTACTCGAAGTTCGCCCCAACGCCAAGCTCGCCTTCGGTCCACCGATCGACACCGGCTGCTATTACGATTTCTTATTCGACTCTCCACTCACTCCCGACGACTTCGCCGACCTCGAGAAACGAATGCGAAGGATCATCAACGAGAAGCAACCCTTTGAGCGCTCGGAATTGCCGTGCTCGGAGGCTATCCAACTGCTCGAGAGTTCCGCGCAGCCCTTTAAGGTTGAGTACTGCAAAGAGTTGTCACAGGAAGGCGAGGCCACGATAGGTTTCTATAAAAACGGATCCTTCGTCGACATGTGTGCAGGGCCGCACGTTGAGCACACAGGCAAGATCCCCGCAGATTGCTTCAAGATAGACTCTCTGGCAGGCGCCTACTGGCGCGGTAGCGAGAAGAACCCTCAACTCACCCGCATCTACTGTTTAGCGTTCGGCTCGCGTAAAGAGCTCGACGCGTTCCTCGAACAGCGCAAGCTCGCTCAAGAGCGAGATCACCGAAAGCTCGGCAAGGAGCTCGAGCTGTTCCTGATCTCGGACAAGGTCGGTCCGGGGCTTCCTCTCTGGACCCCTAACGGAACCGCGATTCGCGATGCATTGGAGGACTTTGCAAAGGAGACCGAAGCTCGTGCAGGATATGTGCGCGTAGCCACACCTCACCTCGCCAAAGAGGATCTGTACGTTCAGTCAGGACATCTAGCGATGTACAAGGACTCGATGTATCCGGCGATGGAGCTCGATGGGGAATCGCGCTACTACCTCAAGCCGATGAACTGTCCTCACCATCACCAGATCTACAACCATCGCCCACGTAGCTACCGGGAGCTCCCGCTGCGATTTGCGGAGTACGGAACCGTGTACAGGTACGAAGCGTCTGGAACGCTCTCAGGCCTCTTGCGGGTACGTTCGATCTGTCAAAACGACGCCCATATCTACTGCACACTCGAGCAGTTGAAGGACGAGCTGACCGCTACCGTGACGATGTGCCTGGATTACTACAAGAAGTTTCGCTTCCAGAACATCAAGGTGCGTTACTCGACTCACGATCCGGAGCGCAAGGACAAGTACGAAGACAATCCCGAGCTCTGGACATTCTCTGAGAAGATCGTCAAAGAGGTCATCGAAGAATGTGGGGTCGATTTCTTCCTCGGACAGGGAGAAGCGGCATTCTATGGTCCGAAGATCGACTTTCAGGCAACCTCGGTAATTGGCCGAGAGGAGAGCATCAGCACCACCCAACTCGATTTTGCTCAACCCATACGTTTCGATCTGGGCTACATCGGCGAGGATGGCAATCGACACCGTCCGTTCATCGTGCACAGAGCCCCGCTCGGAGCCCACGAGCGGTTTATCGCATTCCTGATCGAGCATTTCGGTGGGGCGTTCCCAACCTGGATGGCTCCTGTTCAAGCGATGATTATACCCGTGAAGCCAACGGTGGAGCAGTATGCGAAGGAATTGGCAGGAACCTTGCGTGGAAATCTAATCCGAACTGAGGTCGATCTTTCGGACAACTCCTTCAACAAGAAGATCCGCGAAGCCGTCACCCACAAGATCCCGAACATCGTGATCATAGGTGATCGCGAGGCGGAACAAGGCGCAATTACTTTGCGTCGCTACTGCGTAAAGGAACAAGTGACGCTGGCCCGGGATACGTTCGTCGATCGCATGAATCGCCTCGTGCGCGAGCGCATCATGGACAACTTTGCCGACGTGGAGATATAGGGAAGCAACCCGCGAGCACTCACCTATCATCAAATCGAGGGGCTTGAGCGTAAGCGTTCAAGCCCCTTTTCCAGATCTTCGATAATGTCGTCGACGTGCTCGAGGCCCACATGCATACGAAACGCTTGCCCCTGGTATGGCCACTTCGAAACAGCGCGTACAGGACGAGGGTCAATCGGAATGAGGAGGGTTTCAAACCCACCCCAACTGAATCCCAACGAGCAGAGCTGCATATTGTCGAGCATTCGGGCTAGCTTCTCACGCGAATACGACTGCTTCAGCACGAAAGAAAAAAGCCCACACGCTCCGCTAAAATACCGCTTCCACAACTCGTGACCCGGATCCGAAGGAAGCGCTGGATACAACACCGCCTCAACCTCGGGGCGCTGGACGAGCCACTCTGCGACCTTCAGGGCGCTCTTCTGATGCTGTTCGAGCCGCAACCCCATGGTGCGCAGCCCTCGCTGCGCCAAGTAACAGACATCGCTCGAGGTCGCCGCGCCCATATTGTGAGCATATCGCTCCAGCGCCTTGCGATGCTGCTCCTTGAATGTCAGAACACCGAGCAGGACATCCGAATGACCGCAAATATACTTCGTACCCGAATGAAGTGAGACATCGATCCCCAATTCAAAGGGCTTGATGTGCAATGGAGTGGCCCATGTATTGTCACACACCACCACCAGACCGTGTCGGTGAGCGACCTCGGCGAGTACGGGGATGTCGATTACTTCCATGGTCAAGAAGCCTGGGCTCTCTAGGTACAGGACTCGCGTGGTCGGTCTAATCAGCTCTGAAATACCCTCCCCGATGGCGGGGTCGAAAAACGTGGTCTCTATGCCGAAGCGGCTCAATTCATTCATGCAGATGACTCGAGATGGCGAGTAGGCGCAATCAACCATCAAGATGTGATCGCCACTGTTGGCAAAGGCTCCCAGAGCCGTCCATATCGCGCTTACACCCGATGGGAACACCATCGCACGATCCGCTCCTTCGAGTTTCGCCAAGCTCTCCTCGAGCTCGCGGTTCGTGCGTGTGCCGTAACGTCCATACGATTTAACCTCACCCCGCATCGCTTTCTCGAAATCATCGAGGGTCGGAATGACGATAGTTGAAGCGCGGTACACCGGCGTGTTTACCGCGCCTTCATGATCCTCGGGGGAGCATCCAAGAGTGGCTAAGAGGGTTTCTTTGCGCATATCGCTTACTTAGACAGACCGCTCAATTCTCGGATGCGTGGCGTCGGGTGTCAATTAAAACCGGACTCCACATAGAGCGAAGCATCGGAAACCGCACGCTACTACTCACTTCCTTGCATCAGGCTCGGGGATGCCATTACCATCGACGGCCGCAATCCAGCGCCCAGAGGCGAGTCGCAACGGCGCGACATGATGCATACCGTTAAAGCGCCAAGCGTTACCTGTAGGACCAAACAGAGGATCGGGCACCATCGGCCGCTCACGGAAGGTGCTCGGGGTAAGCTCCAGTATCTCGAAAGCTCGCACGCGCTTTCCGTATCCGCCCACGTTATCTTGCGAGAAGCGAATGAGCTTTCCCCCGACGCGCACTATCCGTCCACCGGGCCTCGTTCGAGCGCGATCTTCGGGATACAACAGACCAGCAGGATGCTGCTCCCATGGTCCTTGGAGATGGTGCGAATGCCAGATCGTGAGGGTGTACGCCTGCCGCTCACTGAATATCCACCAGCGCTTGTCGTGATACACGATCGAAGAGTCAGCATACGGCCCTTCGAAGAGCGCCGTATCGAGCTCCCAGGTGAGCGGAAAATTCTTGGCACGATACAAGCGAACACCGCCCCCTGCGCGACTCTCTGGTATCATGTAATAGCGCCCTTGGTGCTGGAACACGTACGGATACGACAGGTGGAAGGGCTCTCTCAGCACCACACCCAGGTAGCGCCAGGAGTAGCCGTCTGGGCTAGAAGCCACGCCTATCTCCCCCTTCTGAGAGTCGCTATTGAAGAGCTCAAAGAAGAGATAAAATACTCCCCGTTCTCGAACGAGAAAAGGATCAGCCACGAATGAAGATGGCGGCTGCGGAAGATCCTTGGCGGTCAGACGAGGATTCGGAGATTTAGGAAGCTCTCGCATCGCGAGCGGTGTTGGCCCTTCCACGATCCCGATCGACCAGAGGTGAGGTCGCGTATCCTTAAGCTCTTGTGCGTCAACCCCGCTCACTCCTGCTACGACACAAATAAGCACTCCCGAGAGCAACCAATTCCAAATCCCCATACTGCCCATGAAACGACTATATTCCAGACTCATCCGTGGTGAGGACGAGGCTCGTCTCCGATACCCGCCACGACGATAACAAACCCCACCGCCGGAACGAGCGCAACCCATCGCACCACATCCAAGATCTCTCCAGTTGAATTCACACTTCCGGCGACCGACGCCACGATGAAGGGCCCTAACGCCGTGACGAAACGTGCGACGTTGTAACAGAAGCCACTCCCTGTACCGCGCAGATGCGAAGGAAAGATCTCCGGTAGGTAGAACGTAAAGGCGCCAAAGACACCAAAGATAGAGAGTCCAAGTAGTCCGAACATGTACAAGCGAGTGTACACCTCGACATTCCACGAAAACGTCACCCAGATCATCACAGCGCTGAAAAGGAAGTACGTAAGAAACATTCTTCTGCGTCCCAGCAGCATCGCAGCAGGTATAGTCAGGAGTGTTCCGATCAATCCTCCAAGATTGAAGGCCGTAGTGCCGATCGTCAAGCATCGCGCTTTGAGCTCTGCGAGAACTCCTTGCCCGCCGTTCTGGTGGAGATCTACCGCAAGGAAGCTCGCGAGCGCGGGAATGAAGGCACTAATACTCCACCACGCGATGAGCGCCACTGCGGAGAGAGCGATCCCCCCGATAGTGCGACTTCGCATCTCCGGAGTAAAAAGATCTCGAAGACGCGGTACCTCTTTGCGCTGCTCCCAGGAATCAGGCTCACGAACCTTGAGACGGATAAAAAGCGCTACCACGGCAGGGATGAGGCCAGTCAAAAACACCGCTCGCCACGACCACTCAGGGTCAGAGGCGATTACATCAAGCTGTCGAGTGAAGAGATCCGTAACGAAGGTGGCCAAGAAGAGTCCCATCGGCGCTGCTGTATACAGCAATGCACCCGCCGTAACCCGTTTTTTCTCTGGTACGGTTTCTGCCACAAGCGCAGCCCCTGCCGCCCACTCGCCCCCGATGCCCAAACTCGCAATAAACCTGAAGAGTAGTAGCATCCAGATATTGTGACTCGCCGCACAAGCAGCCGTGGCCAATGCGTACGTCAACATCGTGATCAGAAGGGTACGAGAGCGCCCCAAACGGTCAGTCAGCATCCCGAATAGGATTCCGCCGATAGCCCAACCTACGAGAAGCAGGCTCGTAGTAATTCCCGTCCACAAAGTGATGCGGTTTTGAATATCGGGGGCATCCGGCGGAATTTGTAGCAGAGCCGGTATACACAGCCGGGACACGTAGTTAAAGAGCAGCGCATCGAATACGTCGAAGCCCCACCCCAACCACGCAGCAAAGAGTACCAGCCATTGATAAGGGGTGAATCCCAGGATCAGCTTTTGGTTGTCCATAGCTTGACTCTACTCTACCGGCCTTTTCGAGCAAGCATTTCGAGCAAGCTTTTCAAGCAAACTAGCGTAATGTGAACCACTCGAAAAAGCGACCTCATTTCATTTGGAGCGAAGCAATGCAGAAAGTAAAAGGGGCTTATTCACCACCTTGACTCATGTACTCGTCGAAACACCGCTATCTTTGTCGACTACCCGATTGTAACTTTTCATCAGGATAAACCTTTGGCATTGTTCTTGTACTGTTATTTCTGAACGATTGCTCTTGAAC
>JBIIOE010000097.1:0-14247 GCA_044337105.1 Bdellovibrionota bacterium
ATCTTGGCTCCGCCAAGTTCGAATAGAAACAAGACTGCGTGAGTTGAACTTCAGAGCCAGGGGTCCAGGGCAACTCCCTGGTCGTCACTCGAATCTTGGCCCCGCCAAGTTCGAATAGAAACAATACTGCGTGAGTTGAACTTCAGAGCCAGGGGTCCAGGGCAACTCCCTGGTCGTCATTCGAATCTTGGCCCCGCCAAGTTCGAATAGAAACAATACTGCGTGAGTTGAACTTAAGAGCTAGGGGTCCAGGGCAACTCCCTGGTCGTCATTCGAATCTTGGCCCCGCCAAGTTCGAATAGAAACAATACTGCGTGAGTTGAACTTAAGAGCTAGGGGTCCAGGGCAACTCCCTGGTCGTCATTCGAATCTTGGCTCCGCCAAGTTCGAATAGAAACAAAACTGCGCCAGGAGGGAGTCGAACCCCCGACCAAGAGATTAAGAGTCTCCTGCTCTACCAACTGAGCTACTAGCGCACAGGAATGGAACGGTGGCGATTATTACGCCAAAGTTTACGCGAGATCAAGCTCTTGAGGTGGAGAAAGGATTGAGTATGTTAATCGACTTTCGAGCTTTGCTCGCGAACCCTCCGCTCTACACTCAAGAAGCGAGGCTGCGCCTCCTCATCCTCCCCGCTGATTCCCGCACAGGCTGAACCGCGTCGGCATAAAGCCTTGGTGTTCCGTCTACGGTTCTGCTACCGTCAGCCTATGCAATTAAAGGAGATCGTTACGTTTTTTTTCGAGATGGGGCAGCTCTCACGCGTCAAACGCGAGGGCTGGCGGCTGCTTGGTGTCGAACAACCGGAGAGTGTGGCAGACCACTCCCTAAGAGCGGCTCAGATTGGATGGATATTGGCCAAGCTCGAGGGCTACAAAGATCCTAACGAGGTGGCGACCATGCTGGTGTTTCACGACATCAGTGAGTGTCGTGTAGGTGATCTGCACAAGGTGGCAGCCCGCTATGTGATAGCGGACGAGACCAAGGCAGTGAAAGATCAACTGTCACGTCTGGGGGCAGATGGCGACCAGATCTTTTCGCTGTGGCATCAGATAGAGGAGAAGAGTACGCAGGCTGGGATCATCGCCAAAGACGCAGATCTCATCGAGATGGCCGTACGGGCATGTGAGTATATGGCCCTGGGGATCAAAGCAGCATCGGAGTGGTTTGATTCGGCTGCACTGCGAGTGAGAACCGAGAGCGGCAAGAGATTGCTCGAAGCGCTCCGCGATGTATCGCCAAGCGCCTGGTGGGACGGGGTAAAGAAGATCGAGGGATGAACAGCGACGCATCAGAGCACGCGACGGTTCAGGGTACGGTCGATCGGATTACCTACCGCAATGCCGACAACGGTTACACCGTAATGCAGGTGGTCGTGGACGACTCCTATGACCGAATGACGGTGGTGGGGACCTCTCCACATGCAGCTGTAGGTTCGCATGTGATGATCAAGGGCCACTTCATCGTTCATCCAAAGTTCGGTAAGCAGCTCTCGATCGAAAGCATCACGGAAACTCCACCTTCGAGCCCAGAGGGGATAGAGCGCTACCTGTCGAGTGGGCTCATCGTGGGAATCGGCAAGAAAACCGCCGAGCGTTTGGTTAAGGAACTAGGCACTGGCGCCTTAGAGGCGATCAAGAACGACCCCGACAAGGTGGCCAAGATATCAGGCGTCGGTAAGAAAAAAGCCGAGTTGCTGCATCAAGCTCTCACTCAGCAATCAGAGTTCGACCAGATATTACGATTCCTCGTCGAGCACCGCATCTCCCCTATCCTCTCTGCCAAAATATACGATCGCTTCAAGCACAAGACCGTCGAGATAATCCAGAACGACCCGTATATCTTAGCGCGCGAGATCCGTGGAATCGGATTTCACACCGCGGATACCATCGCTTTGAATTTGGGAGTATTGCCAGGGTCTCCGCAGCGGCTCAAGGCAGGGATATATTTCGCACTCTCTGCGGCCTCAGATGAAGGCCACTGCTATCTCTCTCGTCAATCTCTCTTGGAGCGATCTCGAACGCTGCTGGGAATTGAGGGCGCAGAGGATCTCGGAGAACACATTGATGACCTGCTCCAGGAGGGCATACTCGTTGCCTTGGACGGTGGGCTCTTTTTACGACACTTCGACCGCGCCGAAGATGCCGTAGCGCGATTCATCGCCTCTCGGACCGCGCCCTTTTCGAAAGTGAAGCTGTCGCGGGAAGCGGTTATCGAGGCGCTGGCAGAGGCAGAGCGCACACTTGGCGTACAGCTCTCTCCGGAACAACGCATCGCCGTCGAGTCCGCCGCTGCTTTTCCCCTATCTATTATCACCGGGGGGCCTGGCTGCGGAAAAACCACGATTATCAAGGCATTGACGCTGCTTTTTCAACGCGCAGAGATCCCTTTCGCTCTTGCGGCCCCCACCGGCCGAGCAGCACAGCGAATGTCTCAAGTGTGTGGCTGCCCTTCGAGCACCATTCACCGGCTTTTGAAATATGATCCGATGTCTTTAAACTTTGTGTTTAACGCGCAGAACACCCTTCCGTTCGAAGCGATCATTATCGACGAAGCATCGATGGTTGACATCTTGTTGGCGCGCGACCTTTTCGCAGCGATTCCCGAGAAGTGTACGGTTGTTCTCGTGGGAGACAAGGATCAACTTCCGTCCGTGGGGCCGGGTCGCGTATTCGGCGACCTCGTTGGCTGCAAAGACATTCGTGTCGTAGCGCTCTCCAAACTGTTCCGACGCGCAACCGAATCAGCCATCAACACTGTGGCCTACATGATTAATATCGGTGAAGTCCCCTCGATTCCCACCCCCGACGGTATCACCAAGTCGGATGCGTACTTCATTCAGCGCGACGAAGCAGAGGACGCCGGCCGCTTGATTGAGAACTTAGTCGCCGATCAGATCCCGAAGAAGTTCGGCTTTTCAGGAGTAGATATCGCTGTCCTCACCCCCTCTAACCGCGGCCCCCTCGGCACTATCGAGCTCAACAAAAGGATTCAGGAGCGACTCAACCCGCGTGCATCTCATTCCGAACACGACATACTCGAGGTTGGAGAGATAGAATTCCGAGTCGGCGATCGGGTGTGCCAGCGAGTAAACAACTACAAGATCGATCAGATGGGGGTGTTCAACGGCGACATGGGGACGATCATGCAGGTGAACCCAGACAGCAGGTCGCTATCCGTGGAGTTGTGGGACGGGCGGCTCGTCGAATACTCGCGCAGCGAAGTCGGCCAGCTCTCCCTTGCTTACACCGTGACCGTTCACCGGTCGCAGGGGATGGAGGTGCCGTGCGTGGTGCTCGCTCTCGACAACTCTCACTTTACCCTCCTGGAGCGACAGCTCGTGTACACAGGGGTCACGCGGGCGAAAAAACTCCTTATCATCGTCGGCTCGAAGAGAGCTCTGTCGATCGCCGCGAAGCGCGCACAGACCAAAAAACGGTGCACGATGCTACTCGAAAGAATATCGCGTCTGTGTGTACCCCAGCAGCCAGAGTTGATTCCGTGGTGCGAGTAAGCGCACGATTTCCTCTGATACCGGAGAAGCCATCTCGACGGAGGGCGTGTCCTGCGCGAAGCGGGGCAGCGGGTTAATGCAGAGCCAGCGCTACTTTTCTACGAGAGCGCGAATCACACGATCGCTCTCTTCAAGCGCTCTATCAGTAAATGAGCCAAAAGCCTCTCGTATGGCCTGAAACTCTCCTACAAAAGCAGGAACGTCTTGCTCCCTGACTAGTGCACTAAGCAGCGCCGATGACCTCTCCAACTCGTCCAAAACTTCTCGAACATAAGGGTTGTACATCTGGATTTCGGCGTACAGTCGTGGGTCCTGCGCGATGATTCGCCCGATCATATCGAGCCGGAGCCGGTAGACTGGGCTTGCTATTGGGAGAGTCGCTTCGGGACTGAATCCCAGCGATCGCATACAGTGGGCGGCGGCGATCGCTTGAAAATGCGTGAGCCCCTGCACCACTGCCATCATACGATCATGTTCTTCGGGCACCATATCGACAAGCCTAAGCCCTTCGCGCTCGAGAAGCTCTTCTACGTACGCCGACAACACACCTGCCCGCACTCGGCATACCGCACAACTTTGACCGACGTGGCTACTCAACGTTGGGGAGAACATAGGATGGAGAGATAACACTTCACTCGGGATAGCACGCAGCGTTGCGACGAATGGGGATTTCACGGATGTCAGGTCAATTACGACCTGTTCGGACGTAACAACTCCTGCCACCTGCTGTAGAACAGCCTGGGTAACGCCGATCGGAACGGCAACCACAACGATCGAACTCGCTCGTACCAAATCAGTGTTGGAGAGCTCTGTATTCATGTCTGAAACAAGGACAGGATGGCCGTATCGCTCGAAGAGGCGAACACACCACTGACCAAAGGCACCCTTGCCCCCGATCACCCCCACTGTTTTTCGTTCATCGTTTGAATATGTCATTTGGAACCTTTGAGAGAGTACCCGGACCATCACCTACGCGCATCAGAAGAGTTTCAACGTATTATAAAACGGCATTAAACCTCTAGGGAAACATGGCCAATTCACCTGAAAATGGAGTATCGTGTCGAGCTATGGTTGCTACGAGTAACTCACATCTGTCGATCCTGTTTGAAGTAGCATGGGAGGTGTGCAACCAGATAGGTGGCATCTACACCGTCATGAAGACCAAGGCTCAAACCATGGTCGACCGCTGGGGTAAGAACTACATACTCATCGGCCCCTACAATCACCACACGAGCGCTCTGGAATTCGAACACTGTGAAGCGCCTCCCGAGATCAAAGAGGCGCTAGAGCTCGCGGCTGCCGCGGGGGTCGTGTGCCACTACGGTCATTGGCTGATCGAAGGACACCCGCAGGTAATTCTCGTCGATTACAGCGCACGCATGAGCCGTCTTGGGGAAGACAAATATTTCCTGTGGCAAGACAACGGAATCTCTTTAGAAGGGGCCGATGGCGAAGTAGACGCCGTGGTCGCCTTCGGATGTGCAGTCACGGAGCTCTTCCAGGCACTCTCGAAGACCATGCCGTCTCGTCGTATCGTAGCTCACTTCCACGAGTGGATGGCCGGCATCCCCCTACCCCGAATCCGCCACCTCAATCTCCCGATCGCCACAGTTTTTACAACCCACGCCACTCTCTTGGGCCGATACGTCGCATCGAACGACCCGAACTTCTATTCGAACCTGCCTTGGATCAACGCTGACGACGCCGCTCGTCACTATATGATTTGGGCCAAATACGCGATCGAGCGTGCTTCCGCACACTCTGCTCACATATTCACCACGGTGAGCGAGGTAACAGCCCGTGAGGCTGAACACCTTCTGGGTAGGAAGCCGGAATTCGTTCTCCCGAATGGACTGAACGCGCACCGTTTCACGGCGCTCCACGAGTTCCAGAACCTGCACCTCAAATACAAAGAGCGCATTCACGAGTTCGTGATGGGGCACTTCTTCCCGAGCTACTCGTTCGATCTCGATCGCACACTTTATTTTTTCACCAGTGGTCGTTACGAGTACCTCAACAAGGGAATGGACCTCTTTATAGAGGCGCTGCATTCCCTCAATCAACGCCTTAAAACGCTCGCGAAGCCCCCTACTGTGGTGGCGTTCATCATCACTCGCGGCAACACCAAGAATCTCAACGTCACTTCGCTTCAAAACCATTTGCGCTTTGAGGACCTCAAGGCAACCTGCCGCGAGATGGAGAGCACCCTGAGCCAACGCATCCTCGACGCAGTCGCACGAGGTCGTATGCCGGCCTATGAAGACCTTTTAACCGATGAATTTCAGGTGCGCCTCAAACGAGCAATCCTGAACCGCAAATCTGCACAGTGGCCTCCTGTAGTCACCCATGACATGTGGGATGATGCGGCAGACCCTGTTCTGAACCACCTACGTCATCGCGGCCTACTCAACGCCCCAGGAGATCCGGTCAAGGTTGTCTTCCACCCTGATTTCGTTACCCTCTCAAGCCTGTTCAGCCTGGATTACGAGCAGTTCGTTCGCGGGTGCCACATGGGAATCTTCCCGAGCTACTATGAGCCGTGGGGCTACACCCCTCTCGAATGCTTGGCATTAGGACTTCCAACGGTAACTACAGACCTCAGTGGGTTCGGGGCGTACGTTGAAAAGCACGTTCCCGATGCCTTGCAGAACGGCACATTAGTTCTCAATCGATCGAATCTCTCGCCCGAAGGATGCATCGATCAACTCGCCGCATTCCTATTCAAATTCTGCGAACTCAGTCGTCGCGAACGTATCGCTCTCAGGAATCGTGCGGAGCGTTTGACAGAGCGGTTTACGTGGGACGTCATGGCTGCGCACTACCACCGTGCTCACGCTGAAGCGCTCAAAGTGCTAATGTCTCCCGAGGAACGCATCCCTGCGCATGCGGTTGGAAGAGTGGAACATGCCCGTGCACATGGGGTCGTAGAAGCAGCTTCAAGTCCGACTGGGGAGGCCCAATCGACCGACGGCGTCATCCCTGACCACATCCATCCGCCCGCTCGTAATGGAGCCGAGGGCCGGACTCAGTAACCTTGTCTTTCTCCGGCAGGATAAGAGTTTGCTTTACTGTCTTGTTCACGCGAAAATACCCATATGAAGGCCCCAGAAATCCTCGCCCCTGTCGGGGATTGGAATATGCTCCGTGCTGCCGTACACAACGGCGCTGATGCTGTATACCTCGGTATGCCCGGTTTCAATGCCCGGGGACGTGCTCCTACGCTCGAGATCGAAGAACTTCGAGCCATGCTCGAATATGCACACCTTTACGGCGTAAAGGTTTTTCTCGCCTTTAACATCCTCATCTTCGAGCGGGAGCTTCCTGAGGTCGTGCGCGCTCTCGAAGAGGTACTCCCACTCCGGCCGGACGCCTTTATCGTGCAAGACGTGGGGCTCGCCAAGTTGATCCGCTTCATGGCGCCACAGCAGGTGGTGCATGCTTCGACACAGATGACCGTTACCAATAGCGAAGCTATTACCCTCACCGAGGACCTCGGCATGGCGCGCTACGTTCTCGGGCGAGAGGTTTCGATTCCCGAAATGCAGCGCATCCGCAAGGAAACCTCAAAGGAGCTCGAGGTGTTTGTTCACGGCGCGCTGTGTGTGTCCTACTCGGGCCAGTGCCTCACATCGGAAAGTCTCGGAGGACGTTCTGCAAATAGAGGACAGTGCGCTCAGTCATGTCGACTGGAATATGACCTTGTGGTCGATGGCGAGCGCCGAGATATGGGATCAAGGCGACACCTGGTATCTCCCCAAGACCTATGCGGCCTCGAAGACGTTCCGGCCTTGGTCGATCTCGGCATCGAGTCCTTTAAAATTGAAGGCCGTCTCAAATCACCAGAATATGTGGCCAGCACCGCTCGCGCCTACAAAGAGCGAAGTATTGGACTCTCGAAGCATACCGACGCGCGCCACGACGAAAAGGCGCTGGCACGGATATACTCGCGTGGCTTTTTTAACGGCTGGTTCGATGGGGTCAATCATCAGCGATTGGTGCCGGCTCACATCAGCAGTCATCACGGCCTCTTCGTTGGATCAGTGCACAGCGTCGACCGGGGAGTGGTAATTATCGAGACCACGGAACGGCTTCTCCCGGGGGACGGAGTGGTATTCCGAGATCCGACTCACGGGAAAGAGCGAGGAGCCCCGATATTTCAGGTCACGCAGCGCGGCGGATACTGCCAGGTATCTTTTAGCAAAGACTTCTCGCTTGCCGGAATTACTCCAGGCACTGAGGTCTACGTAAACTCTTCTCCTTACCTCGAAGCCGAATATCGCCGGAGCTTCAACGACAAAAGCTCTCTCAAGCGGATCCCCCTGTCACTACTCGTGAGCGGCTCGGTAGGAGCACCGTTGCACGTGACAGCTCGTGATCCTGATGGACATAGCGTCGAAGTACGTTCCGATGTAGTTCTCGAGGATGCTCGTCGTGCGGCATTGACAGCGGAATCTGCGAAGGCAGAGCTGGGCGCCCTGAGCGGAACAGTCTTTACCCTCGAGAGTCTCAGCTTCGAAGTCGAGGGTCAGTGCTTCATTCATACCAGGGAGCTCAAAACGCTCCGCAGAAAGATATGCGAGGATCTCACTGCTGCGCGCCTGACCCGTCCGGCGATTGAGATCCGGAGCTGCGAGGAGGTTGACGCCTGGGTGAAGAGTCACAGTACGACCCGTCCCTGCACCGGCACCTCTCCGCGGCTGCATCTCCTCATCCGCAGCATTGAACAGCTCGAGTACCTGAGGGATCTTCCGCTTGACACGGTGTATCTCGATTTCGAATTCGGAAAGGAGTATCAGCTCGCCTCTGATCGCGTCCGGGAGCTGGGCTACAAGGTCGGTATAGCAACCACCAGGATCTTGAAGCCTGGGGAGTTGGCGCACCTCAAAGTGATCCAGAGAATTGAGCCAGATGAAGTACTCGTTCGAAATCTCGGGGCTCTGGAATATCTACGCACGAGCGGGCTTAAGCTCGTGGGTGACTTCAGCCTGAATATTTCCAACTCAGTGTCTGCGGACTGGTTTCGATCTAAGGGGCTCTCCCGCATCTGCCCGAGCTACGACCTAAACGGGGAGCAACTGCTCGAACTCGTATCAGCTGCTGGTGGTGGTGATTTCGAGGTGACCGTACACCACTACATCCCAGCTTTTCACATGGAGCACTGCGTGTTCGCTGCCTTCTTGAGCAAGGGATCGAGCTATCGCGATTGTGGTCGCCCATGCGAAAAGCACCGAGTCGAATTGCGAGATCCCAAAGGCGCTCTCCATCCGCTCAAAGCAGACGCCGAGTGCCGCAACACGATGTTCAACGGCATTCCGCAGTCCGCGCTCAAGCTCATCCCCGAGCTGCGCACGGGTGGCATCAAGCACTTCCGCATCGAGGGACTATTCGAGGACAGCTCAACGCTCCGTTCAAAGGTCGAAGCGTATGCTGGAATCCTCCAGGGGAACGCTCTGCCGGACGATGTGCTTCGCTCACTTGGACTCGTAGAGCGTTACGGCGTAACTGACGGTCAACTCTACAACATCCGTTCGTATCAGGATCGGAAGAAGTCCTTTGCCTCTCTACAAACCCTCGAAGCAGGCGCCGATCCGGGGCTGCTGCGAATTCAAGCGACACGCAGCACCATCGACTAGCTTTTTAGCCATAGTGGTCCTTTTGCAACAGCTAAGCCGGGGCTATGATGAAGCTCTATCTCTTTTGTGGGAGTCCGTATGAAACACACCGTTGCCTCTCTCTGTGCGCTTATCCTGGCTATGACTACCGCTCATGCACTCCCCTCAACGGACACGGGTCAGGGTATCCAAGCCTCGGGGCAGTGCCTTAAAAAAGTCCCCCAGGACCGGGGCTCCATCGTCGTTACCACCTCGATCGTAGCAAACACTCCCAAAGAGGCTTCACAGCAGGCGACGAAAGCGCATGAGCGTGTGCGTTCCGAGATAGCCAACCTCAAGCTGCAGGATTCTCAAACCGAGACGATCAACTATTCAATCAACGAGGAGTGCCTCTACGAAAACAACAAACGAACTTGCCGAGGCTTCCGAGCAACCTACGCCTCACGTTTCGAGACCTCAGAGATAGCGCGAATTGGCGAAGCGATCGGCGTGGCTGCACAGAATTCGTCGGCAGAGGTCTCCCAGCTTCAAACATTCGTGTCTCCCTCCCGATTGAAGGCAGAACGAGAGTCGTGTCTCGAGATAGCGAGTCAAGATGCGGCCGCAAAAGCTCTCAAGCTGGCGCGGGGAGCAGGTGTCAAGCTCGGTCGACTCACGGCGCTTTCTGAGCAGCCGGAAGCGGGCAACGTCTCTCCGTACATGCCACGGGTTGCGTACGCTATGGAGGCGTCCTCGAGCGCGAAGATGGCAGCCCCGGCTATCGAATCGCAACCTGTCGACCTCGAGGTTGCTGTGCGAGCGACCTACGCTATCGAATAGCTGCGCCTGGGTTACCAACACGTACGGTGCGCTACGAGATCGTCGCATTATTCGGGGACGCGAGCGTGAATGCCGCGACTACCATGTCGGTATCGATCACGGACGTGCCGCATAAGGAGGACGGCTCTTCGTGGAAAGGAGTGGGCAATTTCGAGGTCAAAATAAGTGCTTACGTTATCTCTATTCTCGTTGCCGCCCACTCGATTCCACGAAGAGCCAAAAAGACAACTAGTCAGAAAACGTGACGGCTACCCACATCAGCGCACGGCGGTATAGCCGCCGGGGACTCCCCCTTTGCAGTACACGACCTGATAGAGCTGCACCATACGAGCCCTGAACATAGCCTCGCAGCCCTTCAGATAGTACTCCCACATCCTTCGGAATTCGATGCCGTATCTATCCTGCAGCATAGGCCAGTTCGCGTCGAAATTCGTCATCCATGCGTCGAGGGTCTTAGCGTAGTCTGCCGAGAAGTTGTGTAGGTCTTCTATTATGAGCCCCTGCTCGATCGGAGCGACTATCTCGGCATGATTAGGGAGATAGCCGTTCGGGAAGATTCGCTTACGCAACCACAAGATGTACTGATCGAGCGGAACTGCCGAAGTCTTCGTGAAGGTCGATGCCGTGATCGCCTGCAACAGGAAGAGACCTTTGTCACGCAGGCAGCGCTTGATCATCCCGAAATAGGCCGGCAGATTTTTACGACCTACCGCCTCTATCATCTCTATCGACACTACCCGATCAAAGGAGCCCGTGTACTTCTGGTAGTCCTCCAGCACGATCTCCACATCGAGCCCCTTGCAACGCTCACGCGCGAGCGCTGCCTGCTCTCTCGAGACCGTCAAGCCCACAACCGAGACGCCGTACGACTCGGCAGCATACGCTGCGAAGTTACCCCAACCACAACCGATATCGAGCACCCGCATCCCAGGCTCGAGTTTCAGCTTACGACAGATCAGGTCGACCTTGGCGGCCTGTGCCTGATCGAGGGTCGTTGCTTCTTTCCAATACCCGCAGGTGTAGCTCATGGTCGTAGCATCGAGCATGGCCGTAAAAAGATCATTTCCGAGATCGTAGTGCCGTTCCCCAACCTCAAACGCACCGCGTCCGATCTGCGAGTTAGTGATCATGTCCTGTAAAACATACGCGATGACGCGAGGACTGATCTTTCGGAACTCGACCGGAAGATCGGGGTCCTGTGTCACGAGGCGATACATCAAACCTGTGAGGTTATCCGTTGTCCATTCGCCTCGAATGTAGGCTTCCCCCAACGCAAACAGCCCCCCCTTTCTGAGGATAGCAAGCACGTTGGGTGGGACATCCACCTTTGATTCCAGGTTGTTAGCTGAGTTTAGCTCAAGCGATCGGGCGGTTTGCATATCCTACTCCACGGGTTAACCAGAAGTGTCCCACTTTCCAGGGTCGAATCTCAAGGGCCGGGGCCTAAAAACCAACGCGCTCCGGTTACCTACTCTTTCCCCCGAAAATGGGTACAATGCCCCACACTGCAGGCGGCGCTATAGACTTCGACGATTGGGGCCGGGCGTGCGTCGTGCCATGTAATTATATCTGTTAGGGTTTCTCATGCAGGACAGTACCTCCTCATCTTCGGAAAGCACAGAAAAAGCGTCGGCTGGTTTTTCAATCACAGTACGATTAAAACTCGAGAATCGACCTGGAAGCTTCGCGCGGATCACCCAGCTCAGCGCAGATTCTCGCGCTTCCTTGGCGGAGGTCACTCTGATATCCAGCGACTTCGATTTCAACGTGCGAGACGTAACTATCAATTGTCGTAACGAGCAGCACAGTCGAGACCTACTCCGACAGATGGAGGCTCTCCCAGGTGTCATCATCGAGCGCTGGCAAGATGACACCTTTGCTATGCATGCGGGAGGGAAGCTCAATGTGGTGCCGAAACACACCTTGAGAACAACTGACGAGCTGTCCCGTGCATATACTCCGGGCGTAGCGCGCGTATGCACAGCAATCCACCGTAATCCCGAAGATGCATACCCCTACACCATTAAATCGAACACGGTCGCAGTCATCTCCGATGGAAGTGCCGTACTCGGTCTCGGCAATATCGGACCTCGCGCTGCCCTTCCCGTCATGGAAGGCAAGGCGGTCCTCTTCCGCCAGTTCGCGGGAATCAACGCATTTCCGATCTGTCTCGACACACAGAACACCGAGGAGATCATAGCAACCATCAAGAACATCGCGCCCGTGTTCGGGGGAATAAACCTCGAGGATATCTCAGCACCGCGCTGTTTCGAGATCGAAGAGCGACTGGGCCAGGAGCTCGATATCCCGGTCTTTCACGACGACCAACACGGAACTGCTGTCGTCGTTCTGGCCGGTTTGATGAATGCGCTCAAGCTGGTGGGCAAGCGTATGGATCAAATTACTGTAGTCGTGAACGGCTTTGGGGCTGGGGGCGTAGCGTGCACACGCCTGATGCTCGATGCCGGAGTCAAAAAAATTATTCCGTGTGACACGGCAGGCACCGTCTATCGCGGCCGTACTGAGAACATGAATGCGGTAAAGACTCAATTGAGCCAGATCACCAACCTCGAAAACGTCAAAGGTAGCGTAGCGGATGCACTGCGCGGCGCTGACGTGTTCGTCGGCGTGTCGCAACCCGGCGCTATAACACCAGCCATGGTCAAGACTATGGCGAAGGATCCGATCGTGTTTGCGCTCGCAAATCCGATCCCAGAGATCATGCCGACCGAGATTCAAGGGATAGCGCGCATCATCGCCACCGGGCGTTCCGACTATGCGAACCAGGTGAATAACGTACTGTGCTTCCCTGGTATATTCAAAGGTGCCTTGGAATGTCGGGCTCGCAAGATCACCACAACGATGAAGCTCGCGGCCGCCGAGGCGATCGCCGGTGAGGTATCGGAGAACGAGCTGCGCGAGACGTACATTATTCCAGGGATCTTCAAGAGCGATGTCGCTACAAAGGTTGCGGAGAGAGTTAAGGCGGCGGTGAAAAGCTAAAGCAATGAGACTGAGGCAAAACCTACCCGGAACGAGAGCGTAGAAGGTGGCTTACAGTCAATTAAACCGACTGCCAAAGCAGAGCTCTCGTCAGCATGGGTTGTTGCGTTCCTGCTGAGCGAGGCGTCGTTCCCGATCCATGTCGCGCGCCTGCATCCAGCCGGTAGGCGACACGACTAAGAACGCGATAGCTCTAGGCACGTCAAGCGAGAGAAAATATCCGACACCAAATAGCACCTGAGAAAGGCAGAGAGCTCTGAAAGCCGCGCCTGATGGCGGCAAATTGTCACTTCTCTTGCTGACAAGAGCAGCCCCAACAACGACGGCGCTGGCAAGCATTCCCGGCACTAGTGGGAGCAGGTTTTCCTGCGCTACGAGAAAAGCGACCCCGGCATTTCCAAGGGCAAAGTAGATCGGAGGATTTTCACGAGGCTTTACGTACCTTTCAGAAACCTGGCTATCTTCCGATTGCACAGACGAGATGCGGGCGAGCTTGCGGGCTTGCAGCTTGCCGGCCAGCGCCTCACCGAAGGAAAACAGAAGGTACGGCAGAACCATCCAATTAAGATGTATCCCTGCCTCAACAGCCGCCACTGCCAGATATACGCTCGCTCCCCTGAAGTCGACCGTTGGACTTCGTAGGAAGGAGAAAGCTTTGTCGAACCACGTAGACTGCTCGACCTCAGGCTGCTTCTCTTGAGTGTATACCCTGAAGCGATTGACGCATGCGAGGAGAGCCACGACTACCAATACAGACGCCGCGAAGTACTCGCCAGACCGGTATGTTATAGTCGACGTACTTCCAAAAATGAGGAATCCAGGGGAACCGAACGTGCTACGCCACAGCGCGCTACCGAATGATAACGGCCCGGTCGAAAGGCCCTCTCTATCCTCCGATCGTGGCCCTCGAGAATCCCCTGGTTGGGCGGCGACCTGCGCGGCGCTAGCAATGCTCAGCTCTCGGGCCGTCCTTGAGATACCCTCAGCGCCGGCCTCGGTCACCGCACTACTCAGTTTCGGAACCACCAGCTCAGAGCAATCCCAGTCTTGAACTACAACCGCGGTGTGCACCAGTGGCCCCACCGAGTCAGTCCAATCACGTTGTACAATGTGGGCGCCCATACTAGAGGAGGAGAATCTCCGATGCGTCGCTGCTAGTCAAACTTCACCTCCATGTTTCCGCACTCTTAGGGAAGCGCGGCAAAACCTACCCCATAGTCTCACTTTTGAAATAACCACGTGAACGTGCTCGTGCTCGTAAACGTGAACGTACCCGAAAAACTTGAGGTTTTTGTTTCG
>JBIIOE010000096.1:0-14247 GCA_044337105.1 Bdellovibrionota bacterium
TTCCCGTGCGGAAAATCGAAGAGCAACCCAAGATCCGCTTTCGCAGCAGGGAGGGGGTTTGCCTCGCTTCCCTAGGCGACTCATGGGAACACATCAGTGCTTTAGTGAGTAGCTCTGGCTAGCGTGCTCCGACGGGCATGAGGTGCGCAGCAGGAGCTGCCTGCGGAATTGGCGCTGAGTGTAATTGATTACGACTGCTCTTCGTGAGAGCGTTGTTAAATCGCAATAATTGCTGGGAGTGAGGTGGAAAAATGCAGCCGAGCGATCATGCAAAGTTAAATGACGCAAGCGTGACGGATAACGTTGACGATCCCAAAACCGAGTCTGATTCGCAGCAGGATCTCTCACGGGATCTGCTCCGACGCATCGTAATCGAAAACGTTCAAGGATGCGTCGATGTCTTCGCTCGCCGTGTTGGAGCGGCCTCTCCACTCTCTGTCGAAGAGCTATCAGTAAAGTCTCAAGTGCAGGTAGACTCGGCCCGCGCGAATCGCCAGGAGGTTCTCGAATTACTGGAACAGATACGTTCTGAGGATGGTATCACTCTCGACCTTTATCAGCATGACCGCCTGGGATACCGAATTCGGGTTGCCTTACGCAGCGCAGTTGAAGCGGACTGGTGGGGTAGCGCGCAGGTGCATCGCTGCGATGCCGAGGACCGTGTCGGAATGCGGGCCTCAGACGAGATTAACGAGGCTTATCCCAATGACGGAATGTTTTCAAACGAGCGGGTTTTCAAGCGCTTCGTGCACCTGCCCGGTAATAACCTAGGTATTAAAGAAGAGGGAACTCTCTTTCACCTCACGTTCGGCGCAGCCGACAAAATTTCCTCATTTAGGGTATTCCATCAAGGTCACAGAGACACACTGCAGGTTGCAACGTATAGTGCTGAGCAGCTCATTTCCTACCTAACGACGACGAGTGCCGAGCCCCTTCCCGAAGCCAAAGACCTCGTGCCTCACTTCGAAGTTACTAAAGCTGAATACCTCGGGCTCATCGCGAGATTTAATCAGTTTGTTGGGGTTAAATCGGTGAAGCTCTCGCTGTACGAGGATGACTCGATGAACGGAAATAGTGTTGGAAGTCCTTGTCTAATAGCGGATTTCTTGAACATCGCTCCTAAGCAGCTGGGTGAGCTATCGATTGAGCTGGGCATAGGTGAGGGGTTAAAGAAGGGCTCACGCACGTATTTCATTTGGGGCACAACGCCGCAAGGCAAGGATTTTTCTATTGATCTGCAACCCAGGCGCAGCAGTAACGACACCGCTGCTGATACGCTAGTCGATTGTGACCTCCAGTATGCGGACAGCACTGGAATATTCTTTACTCGTCAACCAGAGCAAGTAATCGACATCGTCACGGAGTATCTGAAATCGCGCTGACGTAAACGTTTGAAGGTGTACAAAGAGTTCGTTCTTTCCTCAAGTGCTCCTATGTCCCAGAGGTAGCGGGAGTACTCGTCGCGTATTCTCAGGGTGAGACAGCGCTTCCCTAGGGAAGCAAAATATACCCAGAGCCTTTACACCTGAGCTACACATCCCCCCACACTTCCAACTCGCCTGTCGAGTGAAGCGTTTGGATCAACCGTCCTTGGAACAGCACCTGCGGAATTAACAAAGACACACCCCAAACTATCCGGCGGAAGTTGATCCACTAATGAGCGCGCCTCATCAAGCGCCGTCAACCAATCTCTCTTAAGTTGTACTGGGTCTAAAGGGGATCGCAATTGCTCCACCGCGAGTAAGTCAGGAGTGATACGCGCGTTCCGGCTCAACAATTCAAGTATAAAATCAGGGGTAAATCCCGGGTCCTTTCCGCATGCTGCCCAACAACAAAGGCCTAAATGCAGGGTCTCTTGATGTATCGATAGTAGATCGATTACGTCACGAACTTCGGTTCGATTGGCGAGGGCGAGCGCCTTGTTTATAGCCGCATCTATATCATGCAGCCTATAGCCGAACTCAGAATCAGCGACGGCAGGGAAGAATCGAAATGCGGTGTCGGAGACCCATTCGAGCTTTACCGACTCGGAATCCTTCGACGCAATGCAGCGGACAAAGCCACGCTGCTCCGACAAAATCTTGACCTGATAATTATTGGCACGAAGCGTTGACATATCTATCCCTGCGCAAGCTTGAACAGAAACATCTGGATCGTTAAATATGTCCACATCAACTGAGAAACGCGGGGAGCTGTCAGACCTATTGATAACAGTTGCTCCCGCAACATAGCTATCTGGGGCTCGATTACTCGCTAGAAGCTTTAGCACCGCACGTTGAAAATCGGTTAAGGGCATAACTTTTTAGCCTCCATAAAACCTTCGCGTCCTCCATGACGCCGCAATCCCTGCGCGATAAGCGGAAGCAGCTTGACCGTAACTTTCAGATCTGGTCGAAGATGCCAGAAGCACTGCGCGTAATACCGCTTATATAGCTGCTGGCCCATTCGAGCTCTCTCTTCCTCCGACGGGGCGCTACCAGAAACACCACCTGCGGTAGCCTGACTTAAATTATCCGACTGCGCCAAGGCAACATACTCGCTAAGTATCTCGTTTATTCGCGCCTGGTACCCGCGCCCTTGAGATTTAAAGTATGAAACCACAGAGGGCGCTAATTTGATGTATACTGGCACCTTTTCCTCAGCGGCCTTATTGGCGCTCCGCCTGCTTTGTACAAGTGTTTTTAGGTGCTTATCCCGCATATATATAATTATATATATATGCAAGCGTGCCGTCAAAAGCTTTTTCTTGCCACTACTTCCCCGTACTACACCCTGCAACCTCTCACGCCTACGCTTAGCCCAGCCTCCTTTTAAGCTCTGCTCGGCGCGGCCAAGCGCTAAAGCATCCTGTGGCACATCCCGAGTAATCACAGATCCAGCGGCGATTAAAGCTCCTTCACCTATCTTAACGGGAGCTACCAGGCACGAGTTGCTTCCAACAAAAACTCCACGGCCTATCTCTGTGCGAGATTTCTTATCGCCATCGTAATTGCAGGTGATCGTTCCCGCGCCGATATCAGTGTCCTCGCCAACTTCACAATCACTTCAGTAAGTAAGGTGCGAAGCCTTCACTCCATCCGCTAAGACTGCGTTCTTTAGCTCGACCAAATCACTAAACCGATCCAGCATGTAGCAGGATCAACGAAATAAACCTCAGAGTCTTTAAGCTTTACGCGCTCTCTGAGCGAGAGCTGAGTTGATAAAATCAGGCTCTCTTTGTATTCCAAGTTCCAGCACCACTACGGCTACTTACGAGACGAGGTTCCCAAGACCCTCAAAGAGTATCTCAACGGTGGCATCCTCGCTCACGGTGCTGCTAGGGTATACTGCGATGGCTGCAACACTCGCTCCTTATCGCCTTCTCCTGCAAGCGCCGAGGCGTGTGCCCCTCCTGTCGTAGATCCCGCCATAGCCTTCGGCGAAGGCGGATGGTGCAAAGAGAGCGGTGAAGTTCGCAGAGCATATCCACAGTGAAGTCATCGAAGGCGTTCCTCATCGCCACACCGTCTAAACCATCCCAAAGCTTCTCAGGGTGTTTTCAAGTATCAACACCATCCTCTTTCGTGCTGCTTGGCGAGCGCTCTCTCAAACGCTCCGAATTGACGAACGCGAGCTCGCCGCTATCTTCACCGTACAAACAGCGGGAGAGGCGCTTAACTACCATCCCCACTTTCACGGGCTCCTCGCTGACGGATACTGGAAGGAGGGCGTCTTTACAAGCTTCTCTGAGGTAGACCTCAAAGCTGTCGAGAAAGCTTTTGCTGAACGACTACTCGCGCAACTCCAAAAGCAAGAGCTTATCTCTGACGATGACTTAGCGCAGACACTCTCTCAGGACCATTGTGCATAAAAAAACTACGAGGTCTAGTTTCTGCAACTTAGGCCACCCGGCTCATATCTATTCTAGTACTTGATACCCTCCCCGCAACTCAATACTACGCATTTTAAGACTCGCTCATTGGCTCTCCGGAGACCGCTAACAACCAATCAACTGATTAGAAAAATGAATTTGATCTTGTTAGCAATGAACCCGCAGAGGTCTTCGGACCGTTATGTTGTTCTGTCACTGTGTTTCCCTTTGAATCGACCGACTGACACTTCAACGAATAAGATATACGCCCACCAGGGTACTTCAAGTGCATTCTATGTCGAGAATTCAGAAAATGACCCCATAGTTTTGTTTATGAAGCGGAGCGCCCCTCGGACCGCGGACCTTCTAGTCCGCTTCCACGCGAAGGAGCGCTCGAATTCTGGCGATCTCCTCGAACCAGGAGATCTTCGCCTGATCGTCGAGCGCGCGTGCTAAGTCCTCTACAAATTGTAGGTTTACAACTTCGAGGAGGCTGTAGGCCGCCTCAACTAAGCCGTGAGAAGCAAGGAGGGCTGAAAACGCGATATAGGAGCTTCTCTCGTTGAACCACCGAGTCGTCCAGCTATCCTTATAAGGCGACAGGGTTCTCTCGAGAATTTCGTCTAAGCGCGGATTGTCATACCGCAGAATGGCGCCTCTCCGCGTCGGAACTAAGAGGTAGTATTCCTTGAAAAAACATAGGTAAGGCGAATCTCCTTTAAAACCTATCCATGCGTGTGAGTTTGGCTCTCCCCGAACTACTCGCAAGAGTTGGAGTAGCGCGTGATGTTGCTCTGCTGAGAGATTGAGGTGAGAGAGCACATCTAATAGAATCTCCGCGTGTTCTGTTTCGTTTCTCGCAAGGCGAAAAAGGAATTTCAAACATACGTCGCGAGTTATCCGTGAGTCAGTGATAGCGGTACCCGGATCTAGGAGATTGCTATGTATAAACGGGGCGCGAGCTGTCCATTCGGAAAGCTTTTGCAGCTCATGAATATCAGAGGAATTGATGGGCACAGGGCCGTCATCCAATGCAAGGGCTAGTTGCCAAGCTAGCTCGTGCTCTCCCCAGTCGAGGGCGAGCCTTCCGAGGATGTGGCTCCCACGTCCAGCGAGTTGACGTGTCTTTTCTTCGCTTGCGAGGTTCTCTCTAAGCACCTTCAGTGCATGGTCGTAGTCAAGGTTTGACCAAGCCGAGTAGAACTCTCCTGGGTATGCGCCCATCCGCTCATATTGCTCAGGTGGGAGTGCTTGCTGGCCCTGCTCGGAAAGAATTGCATTCACATATCGGAGGGCTTCTGGCGATCCTTCATGCCAGCCGGAATACATTCGGCCATTGGATGTGCAACGGCAGAGAGGAAAGTGGAAGCGTCTCTTTAAGACATCTTCCGTAAGGCGAACGGCCAACTCTCGTTCTTTACCGTGCGCGCGCCCTAGCACCCACTCAAGTTCATTGAGTGCTAATCCTTCATCAAGTACGGAGAGTAGCCAGGCATCGGTTGCAAGGGTCGCGTAGTCTTCCGATATCTTCAGGGCGATAGAGCGCTCAGCGAAGGCCTCGAGAGTGTCTCGTTTGCGGAGAGCCGACCCCGGTCCTGATATCATCCCCTTTCCGGGCGAGTACCCCTGGCACCATTTTCTTAGCCTCTCTTGCTCTTTGCTCAAGGAGAGTGTCTGCAACATCTCGGCGCCATATTTGCACTCGCCCTCTAGAGGGCTAGGGTTGTATTTGAAGCTATATTTACTTTCATTGTCTTTGATCCCGTGTGCTTCATTCCAGCATGTGATTACGAAATCAAAATAATTAATTCCTCCCGTGTGCCATATGAGATTTGGAGTAAGAATGGCCGAAGCTGTCTCTTCAAACCAATGAGGTGAGCTGAGATCACGAAGCAGCGCTTTACTGTCTGTGTTTTCAGTCATGCTTAAAAAAGCCCTCCACGCTCCTGTTCGAGTGTGGGCCATGTCAGCTACCTGCAAGATGTAGGTAGCGTCGATATGTTCTTTGCTCCGTGCCGGTAGGGACAGTGATTCTGTCGGCTCTTGCTGTGGCTTAAATTGGTGTGGCTCGTGCATACGCGCTCCTTATAGAGAGTGATTGTACTAAGCGCCACTATGCCCATAGTACTCATTACTACCAATTCGCACTCCAATAATCCCACATATAATCATCCTATGGGTTTTTCTGAGGATTATGGCGCTTGTAGTGTATTAGCTATGTAGAACGAACTAAGTGTTCCGTTGCGCAACACTTCTCTCATATGAACTACTGGCTGAAAACCTGTCGGGTAGAGGACGGACACCTGATACCGCTGGGGGCTACCCCCCTGAGACTTTATGATGTTCGAGAATGTTTGCCACGTGCCTTGGTCGGGGAAGTTCGTTTTGCTCTTTGTGCCGGGGCTACTGCCGTGGATGAGTGAATCTAGGGTATCCAGGTCCATAGAAGAAGTGTTTGAGATGCTGGACAACTAGGATGAAAGGTCGCCCGAGAGCTGATTTTAGATACACGTATCCCGCGCGAATTGGAGACCGCAAAAGAACGCTGAAGAGAGGCCTAGCAGCCTACGACATTAGCTAGCTTGGGCATCGATGGCGGATGTAATCCTGGAGGATGAGGAATGGTAAGATCCCCGATCTTCCATCTCTGTCGCACTGCTCGTGCCACGTGCACGAGCCCCTTGAAAAATCTGATAAAAGCGACTCGTACGCTTCTCTTCTCTGAGAGGCACCACATGCGACGACCACTGCGGTTGGGGCGATAGCTCGTGTCGAAAACCTGATTAAGGAGCTTCTCGCGCACTATAACTCGTTTGCTATTGGCAACTCTGAGCCTTGCAGCCCGTTTCTCTAAGACCCTAATTCGTTCGATGAGCCTCTTGTTGATGCGTTGTTGTTCCTCGGGAGAGCGATAACCGAACGCCTCCATCCAAGCATTTGGCTCAAGGGTAAATGTTTGGGTCTCCTTTGATTCAGCAAGGAGTGTCTCTGCTAGCTTGGTGTAGCCGCGGAGATTGTGAGCCTCTCGGGGCATGAATGAAAACTGAGGTCTGCGTGAGCGCTTGCAGCAGCTAGTTGCCTCTCCAGATTGGAACATCTTCCAGGAGGAGGGGCCGGGATACCTGTCGATAGAGACCTCAAGGTTATCCTTTGCTGGATTTGCATAACGGGATGAAGCGCCTGTGCTCGAGCCAGGCAGCTCTTCACAATCGCTTTGCACAACAGATTAGCAAGCAGCAAAAGCCCCTCTTCAAGACTAAACGTGCAGAACAATACACTCCCATGTGGATCTGACGACGCACTTCCTTCCGGCGATAAAGGCACGCAAACGTGGGGCAGTGATAATCGTGTCGAGTGGGGTGGGCACGCTAGCTGCTCCGTGGTTCGCTACGTACAGTGCGACTAAGGCGTTCGACCTCTATTTCGGCGAGGCCCTGCACGGGGAATGCCGCGGCAGCGGGGTGGACGTTTTGACGGTTTTGCCGAGACTCACCCGTACGGGGTTTCAGGCCGGAGCTGGATTACGGGAATATTAATCCCCCTACCGCAGCGCCGAACAGGTCGTCGAAACGGCGTGTGCGGCTCTCGGACGTAAGCCTATCGTCGTAGATGGCTGGCTGTACAAGTTCGTGTCTCACGGGATACGCTTCCTGCCACACTTTTTTGCTTTGACCATGAGCCGTTTGGTTATGAAGCGCGAATTGGGGATGTGATCCAAACGCAGGATAGAGATTGTCGCGTGATGCGACGTGAAGCCTAGGGAAGCGAGGCAAAACCTACCCGTAGCGAGAAAGTGGAGGTTGGGTTGATATTTGATTTTCAGTGCGGGAAAAAACCGGAAACGTATCCACCGTGATACATTGAGGATTTTTTCCCGTGCTGAAAATCGAAGAGCAACCCAAGATCCGCTTTCGCAGCAGGGAGGGGTTTTGCCTCGCTTCCCTAGGTACGAAATTTCGGTCCGTGCCGTCAGGCCGGCGGGGGCGCCAAGACTGAAATCAAGTTCATGGCCCCAAGGATCATTCCCACGACGAGCCCATAAATGATGTGGCCAACGAGATGCACGGCGGCAACTCCCACCCCGACCTCACGAAACTCTGGTAGTGGGTGATGCTCCGCCACCATGTTGATGAGCAAGAAGAACACGACGAATCCATGCACGAATCCGATTATGCTGCTCATGGCGGTCGCGTACCAGAAGCCGTGGACCGAGAAGAAGCTCAAGATTCCGGCGTAGATCATCGCAAACACTATGCCCGACACGGCATGCACGAAGCCTCCCACACGAAGGGCAGCTTCGTTCGACCCGGTAAAAAGGCTGCCGATCGCTCGAATCATATCGGCATTGACTATACGCAGTCGGGTAACTCCCGTCATAAACAATGCCATGCAAGCGGCGCCAACGAGCCCGGCAAAAGCTGAACCAAGAATAAATTGTATGACCAAGCCTCTCTCGCCCATCCCACTCTCCTAAGAATGCACGTGCGCGAGTGTATGTACGAGCACGGGTTCAATGCAGTTCCGATTGTTGCCGCCACAGACCTTCGCGTGAGCGGTACACCAACGACAAAGACTCGCGCAAGTTGCCCGCAGGTCGTATGACGGCCGTCTCGTCCATATGATGGGAAGGGAGAGCTGCGAGCCCGCGCTCCTGTATGAATCTCTTGCATTCGGCTCTCAGCTTGTGGTACTGCTTTTTTAAATCAAGAAAACGGTGAGAGTTCTGGCTCTATGACCCGTTTAGCAACCGATTGGCGCTTCCCGGCGACAGCGCGGTGCTCCTTCCAGCCCACGGAATGTGTGGGGAAGATTAGACCCGTTGGCTCGTTTCAGTCTTGGTGAAAGAGCTCTCTAGGAGGCGGTATTCCTAGGGAGAAATTATGAAACGTGGGTAAACCGGATCAAGCTTCCGTACGTATGTAGTGAACGCTGAAGTAGAGGCCTTGAATGCCTCCGGCGATGTGCATCAGTTGGTGCAGCGCTCAGTATTCACACTGCACTCGGATGCATCATCTCCCTCCATTTTCGTGGTGTGACGTCAACACGGGATTAAGGAGAGATGTATGGCACTAGTAATTGGACCAACTGACAAAGCCGAGCAATCGCAATTCGCTGACTATTTGTTTCAACAGCAAAAGCAACTCACTGAATTTCAGGGGAGTGATGGTGCTCAGGTGTTTGTGGTTGCAGACTACCTTCTGGAGGAATTAGAGAATCTGAGCCTCCCTTCGCGCCAAATCAGCGAGTCAGAACTCGCCAAAGTACTGACCCCTAAAGGATTGAACTATTACAGGGCCCTCAAGGCTCAATGTCCTGAGGTTTTTTCGTTCGATGGTAGGCTGCCGGCCCTTGGTACGCAGAGCGGGACCGTGCTCTTTCATGAATGGCACCTTTATGACGTCTCCGAGATCCTGCGTCAGAGAACTGACCAGGAGCTCTCCCTTCAGGAGTGCTTCGCAATGATCGGCGAAGTTTCGGGAACTGTGCTCAAAGTCAAACTCGAACTTCCAAACTCTGACTGGAAAGAGATCGGGCAAGAGTTAACGGATCGCGGAGTGATAGGTGTTTCTCCTCTCACTCGCCTGACACTGGGTCGCGACCCGGACAGATAACACGCTGGGGGTCTCGGCGTCCTGTCAAATTTCGATGTTGGTTTGGTTATTATGACAATTCAGATCTCTGAAAACTGGCTCATCGCGGAATCGAGTGGGTAGGACTCGGTATTATCCCGACGTGAACGTGCTCGTGAACGTGAACGTAAACGTACCCGAAACAAAAACCTCAAGTTTTTCGGGTACGTTCACGTTTACGTGCACGAGCACGAGCACGTGGAAAGGCGCGATTTATAGGTCAAACAAGGGCTTACGCTATCTCCAAGCTCGCTATCACCCACTCTAAAACGCGATGAGCCTGAAAACGTTTCTCAGCATGAAACTCATCGCTCACTTAGGAGCAACACTAGCTCGATTAGTGTGCCACTGCTTGGTTATGAGGCCAGATACTGCGAGCAGCTTCATAACCTCGATTCGGAGCCATGCTTTCCAAGCTATGCCTTCAGCCAGTGTGACTCCTCCTCCGGGTACGTTCACGTTTACGTGCACGAGCACGTTCACGTCGGGATAATACCGAGTCCTACCCACTCGATTCCGCGATGACCCACACTTCTTACTGTGTGATGTGTAATAGGCAGCGTTTGCGGTGCACCGCGTTCCGAAAAAGACGCGAAGGACGCAAAGGTAATGTCCCCTCAATCTCAAGTCTGACTGATGTTCACTTTGACGTCACTTACCGCCTCGGTATTGGCTAGCTGATTCAGACTTTCACAGTCACTCAAGTGAGATCGTTTTGTACTAGTCACGGTGCAGCAACAAAAGTGGCACAAGCAGCTGCTCACAGAGATGTACCACAAAGGATCAGGAGCTTTCCGCCACGCGCAAGGGTGGCGTTGTGGGTGCTCAAGCTCTCAGATCTCGTGAAATGAACGCCCCCTTCGAGCCCAAGAAATTCTCCCCTCGTATGTGGTGTATCTGCCGCGACATCGATATCCGCACAAACTTCATCAGCGGCATTAAGACGCTACGAACCAAAGCACGAGCTCTCTACGACAGATGGAAGAAGGGAGGCGTTTCGGTGCCGTATCCAACTGAGCTGTTTGCCCCTCGAGTACCGATGATGCCTATTGTGCGAGATGCACTCATCCCACATGCCGTGTCGGCGTGAGCTACGCTTCTGTCTTGCTTCGCTTCCAGACCCTTACTACCTCTGGCAGGTGAAGGCGCATCTCATCGCTGATGCGGTTGTTTCGTTCGCACGATGCCGTTAAACCCCCTTCTTTTTTGCTCTCTTAGTAGGGGGCTTCCAGAAGCCCCCCCTGCCGGATTCTTTCGACTTAAGGAGGGAGGGAAAGCAACGCATTCGCCTCATGTCGCGAGGATCGATGCCCTGTCGATGAACCCTGATAGAGTAGGCGGAGCTTTAAAAGTCGGGGAGGGTTCGCGTTTTGGTGTGTGCTTTATGAAGAACTCCTCCTGAGCGAAAACGACGATCAGCATCTGTGCTTCGCACTTGGGAGACTCAAGTGGGACTGGTGCCGATGACTCTCGTTGCTCCGAAGCTCTGCGACATCGTCTCGGCACGGTCATTTCTAGGTCGATTGCTCCGTGCACGCTACATAAGCATCAACTGCTCGCGTGCTACTAACGGGACTTATTGAACGCCCTTTGTATCCTGACCCACTCGCGCGATTCCTCCGCGGTATCCGGATCGGAGCTCGTAAGAGAGATATTGTCCTCAATTAAAAGGGCCGCCGACTTGGGAATCCGGCCGGAGAAGCTCCATTCGATTCCGTCGTTACCCTCGTTCTCATCATCCCGTTCGGCGTCATCGTCGAAGACTCCGGCAGGGTCGTCTTCTAAAACAAGGCCATCTGACGTGTCTAGCAGAACGATCTCCTCCGCAGGATCTAACCCCACGCTCAGTAGAAATTCAATTATCTTCAGGTGGGGTGGCTGGCAATGATCACGGCATGCTCTGTACAGCAGATTATGGACGCCGTAATCGCGTCCGAATGCTTGGAAATCGAATGATTCGTGCGAAGCGATCTCCAGAAGCGAAAGCACTAAGTCGTGAGGGAGATCTGAAAGATAGAACGGATCCAAGAGGACTGCGACTACGTCCCGGCTTTCATCGCACTCGATCCGTTGACCGTTGGCTATTTTAACTGAGTGCTTTTCCCCCGAGGATAGCGCCGCACAGAAAAGGTGCTCTACCTCTTCCCGAAGCACTTGAGTCTTCCGCTGTGCATTCGCCAGGAAAAATAACTTCCTTTCGAGTTTTGCGATGTTAATCCCCGACTCGTACACAAATCCATCCTGCCAGATTCGATTGGCTCCCTGCTCGAGTAGCCAATCCACGACTAACGGGTTTGTGCTCATGTACGGTGCGGCAGAATCTTGCATGTTACGGTACACGGGCCGATCTAAAATATCCTTCAGTTCACTGAGATGATTCAAGATATCAATAGTGACCCGTGCATTAACACCTGTTGGCCCCTCGAGTATCAAGCTCATGGGAGTATATTCCTTGTCGAGGCCTTCCTGTGTGAAGACAGCACTCAAAAAAGGATAGTCAGAGATCTGTTCTTCAGAGAAGCCCATGAGCGGATCAAAGCCCGGTCCTGCGCAGACATCGCTTAGTCGCATGAGTGCCTGCGCGACTGGACGCTCATCGCCGCTTGTGCGGCGTAAAGCTTCCGCAAGAGCGTTTAATGCGCCCAGGAAAGATTTCGCGCCGTTGGCCACTGGTGTACCTTCTCTGTGACCCATGCTTGGTGGAAGGACTACTGAGTCGTAAGAATCACCGGACTGGTTCTCAACTCCAGTTGGAGCGTGCGCTATTCCGTCGGCGCTCGTGCTCTTCGGGGAAACTTCTCTGTGGACGGTACATACAGACATGCGCGTGGTGTAGCACATACACATGGACCTTTGGAAGATTTAAGTAAAATGGCCCATGCGCGAGGGGTTTGCTATTTTTCTGTGCGTGCTTCCTGTGCGCTCCGCGTGGCTAAAGCTCCTCTCTGGAGGTGGATCACCTGGAGGCCCCTAGAATGTCACTGCGCGAGCCGCATAAATGATCAGAATAATCCAACATTCTTAAGCATTTGCAAGGCAATCGTTGTTCGATCAGTTTAAGTGATGAGACTGAGACGGCGGACGGCACGATGAGATCACTTGAAGAGAATTTTATCGCATGAGGTTTCGAGCGGCATAGCTCGAGAAGTTGTAGTCGGTAGCTGGAAAGACAGCGAGTGCAAGTCGAAGCGTTCATTCGAGACATAAACCAAACGCTAAAAATGGCTTTCGTGCGTTCCAAGAAAGGAGAAACAGTCGAGAAAGAGCTTCTGATCGCCTACGTGACTTTCAATCGTCTACGAGCAACGATGCAAGAAACGGCAACTGCTTTGGGACTTCCGGCCAATCGCAGGAGCTTTGTGGGAACTATCTCACTTGTTCGTGCATATGCGCCGCTCTTGGCAGCCGCAACGACGAAAAAGGACCAGGAAAAATCATTCAACGATTTCAGACGAATATGCTTTAAAACAAACTGCCCCTTCGCTCAAAGGAACCCCGCACCGCTGGCCCTAACCCGCAAGCTCCACAAGGCTAAAGCCCCGCTCAAGCAGGGCTCGAAAGATCGGAAGCTGCACTGAGAAATGGAAGTCATGGTCGTGTTTTAGCTTCCCATCCATATCGTGCAACTGCCTTGCTACCTCAGTAGGGAGATCTCCTCTCGGATATCTAGAATAGGCCTCCTCAATTGTTGCAACGTAGTGGAGCCACTTTTGGTTCCAGCTTGCTATCTCGTCACGAAATCCAAGCTGATTCGTCACAGTAGCAATCTCTTCACGGTAGGTGTCTACTGTTAATCCAAGGTACTTGATCGAATGACCGGCCAGCGCCTTCTCAAGAGAATCGTCCAGCTTGTTTTTGCGTAGATAATCCTGACCGAATGTGTCGAGTGGCGCTACTGTCGCTCGAAGGTCCTCCCATATTCGATGGTCAGGTAACGCATAAGTCCAGAAGTTGTTCAGTAGACAGCCATCATGTTCCTGCCAACGGGGCGAGTCCGAGTGCACGATATATCGTGCAGCTTCGTCAGGAACGCCTCGACAGAGAATTCCCTTTAGCGCGGTGCTTCCTGGAGTCTTTAGCTCCTTAATGAGCAGCTCCTTGTTGTCTCTGATTACTATCAGCTCGGGAGTATTTGTAGCTACCCACGTGGCGCCTGTTTGGCTGCTCTGGTTTCTTCTGTCTGATGCGAACATACGGCGGCTCCAAAGCGATGTCTGACGGGAATTCTTCATCCCGCCATGAGCTATTTTCATGCGCGGTGACGTGGTCGCCGCTAGAGCTGCGTAGCAATATAAACCTATAGCGGGTGATCTCTAGGGTAAAATCACTCGCAGTAGTAGGGAGAGCGCAATCTCAACCCAGGGAAAGTAACCGCGCACTTCAGCCCGCTTCGCTGGCCCTCACAGACCTAATCATAATCCATGTTCACTGTTTCAATGTGTTATGGTCTATAAAGCCATTTGCTGCCATGGATAAGAAGATCGATTAATTCCGGAGTTATATCAGCAAACTAGGTAGTTGGGATTTGTCATAGCAGGAAGATCAATCCCTTTTTTCAGGCTCAGCGCGTTTTAGAGTGGGTGATAGCGAGCTTGGAGATAGCGTAACCCCTTGTCTTGACCTATAAATCGCGCCTTTCCACGTGAACGTGCTCGTGCCACTACTGTCCAATAGGAAGGCTCCATAAATTCAATTGGTTAGACTCTTCAACATCGTCGCTAGTGTAATTGGAAGCGTGAAAAGCCTGTAAAATAGGCTTTTTGTCGA
>JBIIOE010000009.1:0-54567 GCA_044337105.1 Bdellovibrionota bacterium
TCAAGTTTTCGGGTACGTTCACGTTTACGAGCACGAGCACGTTCACGTGGTTATTTCAAAAGTGAGACTATGGGGTAGGTTTTGCCGCGCTTCCCTAGGGAAGCGCGACGGTTAGGTTTTTCCTGACCTCCCCGAGGTAGCGAGGATCTCAGAACAACGCCTCGAACCTTCGCGCCAATTCGTCATGCGAGCTCGTGTCGTTCATCAGCCGCAACGAGGCTTCTTCTCGAGGAGGCTCGAAATTCGACATGATTTTCGACGCATAATCGGCAGAGACCGCGTCAGCACGAGCTGTAAGCCGTTGCAGCAGAAGCTCCTTAGGAGCATCGATCCAGACGAACCGAATCGCCGGGTGAGCCTGACAGACCCTGACTCGGTGACGTTCCTTGTAGGCTCCCTGCATCAGGACCAGGCGTGGATGCACTGCTGCGAGCTCCTTGATTCGACGCGCGACAACGTCGAAGAAGTCATCGCGCATGTTCTCTGTAAATGGAAGATGCGCGGCGATAGCCTCTCGCATCGGAGGCGTAAGGTCGCTGTCCAGGTCATACGCGACATACCCAAAGCGGTCCGCAAGAACTCTTCCGACATAACTCTTGCCCACGCCAGAGAGACCGAACAAAAATACAAGGCTGGGAATTTCAGGTTTCAAGTACTCTCCGTATCCGTGAAGCTTCGACTTTCATACGCTCAGACTTCAGTCAGGTCAACGTATAGAGATTGATTAGCCGCGGTGCGAGTACGTGTAGCTTCATGAACGCCGGTGACGGCCTCTTACCTTCCAGTCCGCGCCGTCCATGACAGGACTCATAGAGCCTGAAGAAGGACCGCACGATAATCCGCACGTGTTCGTCAACACTACATTAGAGGAGACATGTCATGGCTGTAACAGCTAAGAGAAAAACAGCAAAGAAGGCCGCAGGCCGCGCACGTCAGTCGGTCCGAGGAGCTGGCAGCTCAAGTCGTACCAGCGGGGCTTCGAGCGCAGGGAAACGAACCAGTGCTCAGAAAGCGAGCTCTCAAAAGAAGAAGACAACCGCAAGGGGGGCGCAAAGTACCAAGTCATCGCGAGGCCGTGCACAGCCTCAGAAGGCAGCACCAGGCTCTGCGCGTAGCAGCGGAGGAGCTCGGCGTACTTCGTCAAAATCGGTAAAGACGTCAAAGAGCACACAGCGCAAGCGTTCCGAAAGCGCCCAAAAGAAGACCCCTCCTCCGCAACTCGAAGGAGAGGGTATGGGCGCTGCAAACTGGTAAAGCTCGCCCGCGCGTGACAAAGCGCCTCTCATCCGAGATCGTTTTTGTTACGCGCCTTTTCCGGAGCAGCAAGGCAAAGTCCACCTGTAGCAATCAAGTGAACGGTGAATTGTGCCTCGCTTACTAGTGAGCCAAACAATTAAAGCATCCAAAAGATACGTTGATCTGCTCCTGTTCAAGCACACTGACGTTTGCTTCCCCGCTGTAGGTAGCCTCCGCTCCAGGCTCGAGCCTATCCGGCCCCAAGAGAGCGATGTTCCGCGATCTGATGTGAATAGCAGCCTGCACTCCTAGAGCTGGCGCATTACCCACATTTCTCACCTTAATCGTAGCGGATTTCAGATGGCTCGCTGTGCCCTCTTTCCATACCTTGGCAGGTCCGAAGGTCAGAATAAGCTCAGTTGGAGGCGCATCTGGAGGAGCGACCCCGCCAGACACATTCAACATCAACTTAATCGGCAAACCAAAGAGCACGATCAGCCCAACCACGCCGATCCATCCCAACCGCTCCTCGAGCCAAGGTGGCATACTCTTACGACGCTTGCGGTGACGCCCAAGCCCAACCTCTAACGACTCATCAGTTCGCCGTTTGCCTTTATCCGGTGGCAGTACCACGTATGTAGCTCTCTATCAGACTAACTCAGACAACCGCCCTATTCAGGCGACGAAATCTCACTACCTCAATACCATGAGGGAGGTAAGCACAACACTCCCTCCGCTTTCGCAGCAGGGAGGGTTTTTGCCTTGCTTCCCTAGAGCCCCAAAAGGATTGCTGCTATCAACGGGAAAACGATCGTGGCATCACTTTGAATGATCGTGTACTGACTATCAACGCTCAACTTGTCCCAGGTGATCTTTTCCTTTCCACCCGCGCCGCTGTACGAACCGAACGACATCGGCGAAGAGCCGATCTCGGTAAAATTGGCCCAGTCCCTGACATCCGTCAAACGGAGATCGTGCTTCAAGGATGGAACCACGCAGATCGGAAAGTCCCCTGCGATGCCGCCACCGAGCTGCAAAAATCCGATACCCGACTCCTGGGCATGCGCACTGTACCAATCGTACATCGAATGCATATAGGAGATACCGCTCTTCATCACCGAAGCATCAATGTACTCGTCGTCCTTGGCCTTGAGTGGACCAACGTACGAGTACGATGCAAAAATATTGCCCATCGTACTATCTTCGAAACCAGGTACTACAACATGAACCCCCTTCTCCCATGCGGCGAGGGCCCAACAGTTCCGCGGGTCACCCGCTGGATCGGGCTCGATGAGCTTCTCGCTGAAGAGTCTGAAGAAGTATTCATGCGGGAGGAAGCTCTCACCCTTCCTCATGGCATCCTTCCACATCGCGGTAAGGTGCGGCTCCATAATTCGAACGCTCTCCTCCTCTGGAAGGAACGTATCAGTGATGCGGCGATAGCCTGCGCGCCTGAGCTCATCTTCTTGCGTCGGGGTGAGCTCGGTGTAGCGTGGAATGTATCGATAATGAGAATGTGCGACGTAACGGTAGAGAGACTCTTCGAAATTCGCCGCCGTGCTCGAGATCCCGTGAACCTTGCCTTGGCGGATCAACTCAGCGAGCATGCGTCCGACCTGGAAGGAGCTCATCGCTCCTGCCAGCGTGACGAAGAGCTTTCCACCGCGAGCCAGATGATCCCTCAACAGATATGCCGCAGCTACTGCTGCCCCGGCGTTACAGTGCTTGAGCGCAAAGGCGCAGAAATCAGAGATAGGCTGAGTACTCTCTTTGAAGGACATCTGCGCGCCTGCGCCATACGGATTAAACGCATTGTAGGTGGGCTCTTCAGTTATGAAGTCTTGTAAATTAGCGCTCAGTTCTTTCATACCGCGAATCTCCCAATAGGTTGCACGTCGCATTGTGCAACCTTTGATCGGCAATCTCAATACTCTACTCAGGAAGCGAGGCAAGTGGCTCAAGATCGTCAGCGCTCGAACGGGGGGCATATTGAGAACGATACCCATTCCAGAGTGTTCTCCTTCATCGGCTGCGGTTGCTGACCTCGGCTTCGCCGGCCTCAACGAAGTGGTGATGAGCACAAATGCGCCATCGAGTGGCAGGTCGAGCAGATCGCTTCGGAGCTCAGTTCAATCGTTCTCCGATCAAAGCCGATCTCGATGGAAACGTCTCACTCGAGGTCGCTGTGGCGCACGCAATCGGAATATAGCGTTCTCCAGAAGTCCGTAGCGAAACCCGGACTTCTGGAGAACGCTATCGATTCGCGGATGCGAATCAAGACAAAAACCTATAGTGATGTTCAGCAAAAGCCTTGTCAGTTTTACTGGCAAGGACTTTTGCACATCACTATAGTGGTCGCCGCGGGCACAGATGGGCAGCCACTCCCGGCACCACACCCGATTGCAACGATGTATTACTGCGCATCCCGACCACTGCCGAGGGCGCTCCTGCCTTCGGCGATTCGAATGCAGACGGAACCCCAGAGCTGTACCTCGGCGGCACGTTCAAAGCGCGCGACGCCCTCTTTCGATAGACGGAGGAACTTAAGAAGCTGAACTCAAAGCCCGGCCCGGGAGCGCCTTTCGCGGCTCCGTGGCCTATGGGCGTCGCAGCCCAACTCGCAGCGGAGTAGCCTCACCGCTCCCCTAGTCCATGTGACACTCCCCTTGCTTTCCCAAGGTTTGATCAAACTGGGGGTATCTGAGATACTTCCCCAGTTGAGATCTAACCGATGAATACCAAGGGCCTTATCAAACTCCTGCTCAGCGCCGTCATGGTGTTCCTGGTCGTGAAGACCGTGGATTTCTCGACCCTCAAAGGCACTATTGCATCGATCCCTCTCAGCACTGTTGTTCTCGTGGTCGGGGGCTACTCGGTCGGACAACTCCTTAGTTCGCTCAAGTGGTGGACGATTGCGCGCTCGGGTGGCATCGCAGTTTCGTATACGACGGTTCTCAAAGCGTACTTCATCGGTATGTTCGTAAACTGCTTCGGATTCGGTATGGTCGGCGGGGACGTTGCTCGCGGTTTGCTGATAGCGCAGGGGCTCCCCAAAAAAACCGAAGGCATTGCTTCCGTGGTGGCGGATCGAGTGCATGGCCTTACCGTTTTGAGTTGCATCGCATTGGCCACAGGGATATTTCTCGGCAGCGACCGGGTCCCGACGGAGCTCGTGCAACTGCTCGGTGTTCTCACCGTGGGTTTTGTGGCTGGATGGATTATCGGGCCGTGGGTGTTGAGCAACGTACCCTTCTTCAAGAACACGAAGATCGCGCTCAAGATGAGACAGGTAGCAGCGATATTTCCGCGAGACGCAAAGACCCTAGTAATCATCACAGCCCTCTCAGCTGTATTCCACACCGTTCAGATACTGCTTCACGGCGCCATGGCAGTTGGGGTAGGCGCTAACATTCCTTGGGCCACGCTCTTTCTCGTAATCCCCTTGGTTAACATCGTGAGTAGTCTTCCGATCAGCTGGAACGGCCTCGGAGTTCGAGAGAAGTCGTATATATTTTTCCTTACGGCAGCGCCGGCGATTCTAACAAATGAACAAGCCGTCGCATTCGGCGCTCTGTGGTTGATGGCCGTGACCGTAACGAGCGCCATCGGCGGAATCGTCGCCCTGTGCTCAGGTGATTTGAAGCTCCTAAAAGCAGAGCGCGAAGCTGCCTCCTCTTCCGCTGTTTTACCTCAAGAAACCTGACCTCCCGTGGTGCAAACCACAGGCTTAGAAAAGCGGCTCATGGTGAAAGCGAGTGGATAGGACTCGGTGGTATCCAGACGTTCACGTGCACCAGTTGCGTCACAGCAAGACCGTGACTGACCTTTCACCTACGCGGTCACCGTGTCGGATCCAGTTTCTATTAGTACGCTCCTCTACCCTTCCGTAATTCGCACTATTCGAAACGAGTGCGCGCGATTGACAGCCTAGCAAAGAAGGAGGACAAGAACTTGGCCCCCGAATTCAGAACAGTAGTTTTAAATGAGAGACCCCCACAACGGCCGTCACAAGTCACCAGGATATCTCAGCCACAACCAGGTTCTGGACCTCCTTGCGAAAGGGATCCGAGAGAACCCCAACCATGAGATTTTGGCGCTGCGGGGAAAACCGAATTGGTTGGACTCAAAGGTCGGCTCGAGCAATCCCGAGGCTCTCACCGAGGCTGGCTGGTCAGCTCTGTCGCAGATCTTCTCCTTCTCGTGTATCGAGAGACCGACGCACCTGATCGATCTTGCAAAAACGTTTGTAGGCACTGATCGCTCGCAACCGATAGGCGCTGAGAGCCTCAGTGCTATTGAAGAGATAATCTCCGAGATAACGGACAATCATCGCGACGTTACGCTCCGCGAACTCTCCACGTTATGCTCCTTTCTGATAGCCTTGGGGCGACAGGACTACGCTGAAGGCCATCGCAGTATCAAAGTTGTTCGAACCCGTCTCGATTCCTCCGGCCCCGACGAAGATGTACTTGAAGCCGTTGTAGAGACCGCGCGGGCGTACCTTAGTGTTCCTCAGGGTACCCCACACGCCCACGCGGAAGCTTTCAGACGACGGATGAGAACAGCTCTACAAACTGGCGACGATGTGTCCCCAGCCAACATAGCGCTATTTTACTTAGAAACATCGGATTTACCCGAGGAGCAGCGAACGGTCTTCAGGCAAACGTGGCCGCGTGTGGCGTGTCAGCTTGATAGTGTGTCCGATGTTATCCAACAGGTAGCAGACTCCATCAGTGAATTACGGAGGATAAACGAGTACTTCGATTCGATCGCGCATGCGTCGAACACATCCGAGGCCGTCGCAGAGGCTATCACTCACCAATTCAAAAATGCTCGCGATGTAGCAAACATCCTCGCGCCTCAAGAAAAGCATCTGCGGTTGTCGGGCCCCGATTCGGATGCGGCGATCAACAAGCTCGGGCAAGGGACGGATGCCAAGCAGCTACGGATCTTAATCGAGTTTTCGCGGCGGTGTCAGATTCCCCTTAAAGATGCCCCTGACATCTTCACGATCATTCCAGAAAATGCGCAACAGGTCGTCTGGAACCTCGCAACTTCAGGTGCCCCAGAGTTTACTCAGCCCATACCAGAGCCCCCTCAAGCTGTACCTACGATAGTAACGGTGCTCGAACTGCTCTCGCCTCTTCTCAAAACAGGTGAAACTGAGCCGAGAGTTCTTCAGAGCTACCTCGCACTTCACGAACGCACTCAAGCCGACCCTCGTCTCTGGAGCACTGAGCTCGGGACGTACTTCGCTCGAAGGTGCGCCAAGAAGGGAATCCGCGCCGAGGATATCAACGAACTACGCATGGCTTTGGCCCTGCACTACCGCCTTCTGAAGGCTGGGTATCCTCCCGAACAGTCCCGCGAGATCGCATGGGTCTTCACGGCACACAAACACTATCGCGAGTCGAGTTCCAGGAAGTTGACTCGCGCTCTATTGGCTTCAGCTCCGCAACAAGCATTCACCTCAGCGATGCGAGAGCTAGCTCAAGATCCGGGTATCACCGAATCGGAGTTTCAACGAGCGCTCAGCTTTGCGGCCAGAGCCTTTCCGCACGATTGGAGCCCTATCTTCGTACTCCCCTCCTCGTGGGTATGGCGAGGAGCCTTCACGTTCCACAACTTGAAGCAAACGATCGCAAATTCTCACAAAACAACACCCCATGAAATACACATGGAATTGATCCGTTCTGCCGATCGGGACAAAACCAGCGAGACCCGTGGGCACCTCGTCACCTTCCTGCAATCCCGCGACTCACAAGCGCGAACCCAAGCGCTGAGCGCCTTGAACACTGTCTACCACCTCGACCAGGGACCGTATCCGCAGTACCAAGGCTCTACATCGTCAATACATCCTGACTATCGTCGGATGATGAACGAGGTAAAGGGCGCCTATAGGGGCACCTTCGACATGCACTACGGCTTCGGGCACTTCACCTTCGAATGCATGACCGCACCCGGAGCTGTTGATTGGATGCTCGTTCAGTTCGGATTTGATGTCGCCATACGAGTGGATAGACTGCATTCGACCAGCAAAGAGCTGTACCCAGGGCCCGGATGTCTTCTGTCCGGAATGAAGCTCGACCGCATCTTCGCTAAAACCCCCAACTCTCCGGACGATCCCTACGTTTCTTTCAAGAAGGCCTGGCCTTGGGCCGCCAACGAGTTTGAAGATCTGGCAGCAACGCGATTCCTGATCTCAAGGGCAGTCAAGGCTGTGATAGCGCCCGACCTTCCCAAGTACTATCGCGAGGGAATTCATTACTCTTTGGTGACTTGGAACGATCACTTCCGCAACCCGAACCTCGATGCCGCGACTTTGGTGCCGACCGTGGTGCTACTGGCAGCACTCAAGGGCAAACACAGCGCTATCCAGGCACCCGGCGATAGACCCACAGTAACTCCATACAACTCCGTGCACGACGAAGCTTTGAGTTTCCCTGCATTGGCTGCGGAGTGTGCCGCTCGAGGCCTCAACATACTCAACTTGGGCTGGGCATCGAACTTGGGAGGGCTCTGCAACGCCTATCCGCCATTGTCCGCTCCATACTTTGAGTGGGAAGGAAGGCTTGCCGGACAAGGCAGGGGCAAGGATCGCGTTGGGCATGTTCATAAGTCTTTCATCAGCGGTAGAAACAGGAGCAAGCTAGACGAGGCGACCAAGCAACTACTCGTACCGCTCCGTGAAGCACACACCTCGGTGCGCACACTGTCGACTGCCTATTTCAACCTGCACGACCTTTTCAGGCTTTCTCTCGCAATGTGGCACAAGGGGCTCACGGTAACCGAGGGAATGGGCGAGATGGTGGAACCCGAATTTAGGCAAGACGGAGAAGGGCGACTCAATCCTCACGAGCTGCGAATGCTACACCAGGCGCACCGGTGGCACAGGCTCCATGAGCGCGGAGTAAGAGACCGGGACGCGTTTCCCGTTCTGTGCATCGCACCCGCGCTAGATAATTGGTCGAAAGTGCGCTCTCCTCTGATGCTCGATACCTTTGATTTGACTCTGCGCATACCCGAACAAGAGCTGATTCAACTAACCAAAGACTCCGGCGGACACGATGCCTATGAAGCTACCGTGTGGAGTCGTTACGTCAAACCGCTGTATTTCACGCGTTCCGATCGAGATCTACAATTTCTTGATAGAAGGACAGTTACCTATGATGACACAGGTTCAAAGCGCTAACGGACCGATCCGAACAGTAGTGACAGCCGCTCCAGTCGAGACCCCAGCACCGACTGAGACGCCTACGCCTGCCCCAACTAAGGAGCCGAGCCCGTCGCCTACCGAAGAACCTACTCACCAACCCACTCCAACTCCGGTCAATCCACCGCGGGAAGACCAAGACCCTGAACTCGATCCTGTGCCAAGCTACTGCCCCCTCAGAGAGAACGCTCTAGAGGCGTTTACGCTCCCTGCTCGCTAGGGAAGAAAGAAACAAGCTACCAGAGGTCGTCAACCTCAAAACCAGACATCCTTGAACACTTCGCTATTGTCCAAGCAGCGCCCTGCTCCTTCCGCCACGACTGCGAGGGGATCGGCCGGTATAGTGACTTCCATCTCAAGCTCCTCGGAGAGCCGCTTATCGAGGCCTCGGATCAGCGCGCCGCCACCCGCTATCGCTATACCGCGATGAATGATGTCTGCAGAAAGTTCCGGGGGAGTACTCTCGAGCGTTTGACGAATCGCAACGACGATCTGCGAGAGCACCTCACTCATCGCTTCTCGAATCTCCCCACCCGTAATCGTCATCGATGTAGGCGTGCTGTGAATGAGAGAGCGCCCACGCACCTCCATCGTCTCGTCATCGTAATCCGAGTGCGCAGTTCCTACCGACTTTTTAATCTGCTCCGCCGTCGATTCGCCGATGAGTAGGTGATGTCGGCGTCGCATGTGGCTAATGATAGCTTCGTCGAGCGCATCACCACCCTGCCGCACCGAGAGAGAGCACACGATGTCTTTAAGGCTCACGACCGCGATGTCTGTGGTACCACCTCCGATATCCACTACGAGGCTTCCAGTTGCTTCTGTAACCGGAAGATTGCAGCCGATAGCTGCGGCCATCGCTTCGTCGATCAAACGCACCTCACGCGCCTGGTCCTCCACCGCCTCTCTGATAGCGCGTTTTTCGACCTCGGTGATTCCACACGGCACACCGACCATGACACGTGGTTTCATCACGGTCCACGAGAGCGCACGCACCCGCGAGATGAAGTGCCTCAACATCATACTGGCGACCTCGAAGTCAGCTATCACGCCAGTGCGAACCGGACGAATAACCTCGACCCCTTCCGGAGTCTTTCCAAGCATCGCTTTAGCCTCTGCCCCGAACGCTACCGGCTCACGACGACCACCCACGTCTTTGAGGGCTACCATCGAGGGTTCGTTCAACAGAATGCCGTGTCCCTTCTCATAAATGAGGGTGTTGGCGGTTCCCAAATCGATTGCGAGGTCTCGGGCAAGAAGGCGCATCATAAGTACTGCTCACATAGTCAGAACGCGCTCTTTGCGAGCGGCGTTTCCGTATGGTGACATATTTCCATTCCGGTGTACAAATGAGGCGAATTCACCCATTTTTCCGTCTGGAACACGGTACGGTACAGCATGGGGCAGAATGTTCAAGGAGTTATTCTACACGTCGAGGGTATATGGTTGAGATTCGAACGGTTGGAGTCATTGGGGCGGGACAGATGGGGGGCGGAATAGCCCAAGTAGCGGCCGCCTCTGGGTACTCGACTTTCCTGTGGGATGCCAATCCAGCGGCGCTCGAGCGGGGCCACACGGCGATCCGTGACCGACTCAACCAAGGTGTCGACAAGGGCAAGATTCAGCCAGAGGCTCGCGACACTACCCTGAAGAACTTGACGGCGGCCTCTTCCTTGAAAGACTTCGGCCGCTGCGACCTCGTGATAGAAGCGGTTATCGAGCAGTTCGAGGCCAAAGCGGCTCTCTTCAAAGAGGTCGACGCGGTACTTCCCCCGCATGCGTTGATTGCGAGCAACACATCCTCGATATCGATCACGCGGATGGCTGCGGCGACCTCTCGTCCACAGAACTTCATGGGTGTGCATTTCATGAACCCGGTGCCGGTCATGAAGTTAGTGGAGCTCATCCGAGCCCTACAAACCAGTGACGAAACCTACTCTGCACTCCAGAGTTTCTGCGCCTCGCTAGGGAAGACCACGGTGTTGGCGATCGATACCCCTGGGTTCGTCGTAAATCGGATTCTGTGTCCGATGATCAACGAGGCGATCTTCCTCGTTCAGGAAGGGGTCAAGCCGGAAGACATCGACACTGCGATGAAGCTCGGGACAAACCAACCTATGGGGCCACTTACACTAGCGGATTTCGTTGGATTAGATACTTTGCTGTACATTCTACAGGTACTACACCGAGAGCTAGGTGAAGATAAGTATCGCCCCTGCCCACTCTTGGTTAAGTACGTTGAGGCCGGGTGGTACGGTAAGAAATCGGGGCGGGGGTTTTACTCGTATTAATAGGCTAGCTGATATCGGCTACGACGAGGACTTCGGCTCGAGGACCTCGGTAATCCGAACACCATAGTGGTCATTGACCGCTACTACCTCGCCCCTGGCGCACGCATTGCCGTGTATGCGTATGAGCAGAGAGTCTCCTTGGTGTCCGTCGAGTTCGAGCACCGAGCCGACGTTGAGTAGCAGAAGCTGGCGGATCGTTAGCTCCGCTCTTCCGAATTCAACTGTGACACCGAGCGGAACCTCTTTGAGGAATTCCAGGGTGTGTGGTGTCACATCTGAGACTTGAGGATCCTCTATAGTGGCCATAGAGGGGTCATCGGCCCAGAAAGCGTGAAACTTGAGGATGCGTCAGTAAGCTCCTATCGCTCGCGCTGGAGCTCCTCCCGAACCTTCTTGAGCAATGCGATGTTGTCGGAGTGACCGGTCATCATCGCGGTAACCTTCCCTTTTAGGCGGCGACCAAGGAGATACAGGTCACCAATCGCATCGAGCACCTTGTGACGCACCGGTTCGTTCGGGAAACGCCATGCGTCGTTGATGGCACCCTCAGCGCCTATCAAAAGGAAATTGTCGAAGCGCCCTCCCAACGCCAACCCTTGGCGTTGCAAATGACCCACATCTTTCACGAAACTAAACGTGCGCGAAGGTGCTATCTGATCGCGATAGCTAGCGCCATCGGTTAGGGTAAAGGAGAACTGTTGCTCTCCTACTGGCTCCGGGTACCGTAACGTGTATTCGATCGTGAACTCATCGGCCGGTTCGACACGGATCCACTCCTTGTCGTCTCCGACTTCGAGGTTCTTGCGAACGTCGATCTCGTACCATTCACCATCCTGCTCGGTGAGTCCAACTTCCTCGAAGAGGCGACAGAACTCACGGGCCGAACCGTCCATGACCGGGACTTCACCGTTACACTTCACGAGCACATTCGAGATCCCATACGCGCATAGCGCCGACATAAGGTGCTCGATAGTTCCAGCTTGCGTCTGACCGAGGCGTACGGTGGTCGCATACCCCGTCGACTCGACAAAATCGACGTGCGCTGGAACCACGGTGGTCTCGGAAACCCCCACGAAATGAATACCTGAATTAGGCGGCAGCGGCTCGAGGATCAACCCACTCTTACGCCCCGAATGCAAACCTTGCCCGTACAAGATCGCCGCATGCGCCAAGGTTTTCTGCGGCATCGCACGCCCACGCAATGATTGGCGCGAAAAAACGATCGGATTGATGGTGACCGACTCGCGTAACGGGCCTACGGCAGTAGGCTCGATCGCCTCCCACCGCGGGCCTTCGACCGCTTCGGTCATATCGTTGTTGGATACCACCCGACGAATTACCTGAATGGTCCCCGAGAGGTCGAGCGGCTTCTCGATAAAGTCGGACGCTCCGAGTCGTGTTGCAGCTACGGCTGTTGAGATGGTGGCATGTCCGCTGATCATAACGACCGGAAGCTCTGGGTGGAGCTCCTTAATTTTTCGCAGGGTCTCCAGACCGTCCATACCCGGCATCCAAATGTCGAGCAGCACCAGGGCTGGCCGAGTATTCATCAAGATACGGATGGCGGACTCTCCGTCCTCGGCGAGCAACACCGAGAAGCCTTCGTCCTTCAAGACACCCTCGAGGGAGCGGCGGATACTGGCTTCGTCATCGACGACGAGTACGAGCTGCTCGCTCGAACCGTTTTGGGAGTGTGCAAGATTGTGCATACAGTAGAACGCCCTGATAAATCGTCGTTTGAAGGCTATAGTGGCCACTTACGATCTCCGCACATCACATCGTCGACCGTTCGTCTATGTTCTTCTCCATAGTACCTGCGCTCCTATTCAAACGCAAACCCGCGAAAGAACACGCTTTACCGAGCTAATCCGTGCGAATCGGTGTGCGCTTCTCCCTGGCTATCACCCCCTCCCCCACAGGCCCTACATAGTTACCTGGAAGCAAAGGAGAATTTGACGGCGGCGCTCCCTGCGACCACTGATCGCCGGGCTTGCGGGATAAGCGGTACCACCCCTTCTGCTCTGCGCTGCATGTGTCGACCCCTGTACCAGAAGTGCAGGAGTCGCACCTCACCCTGTTTGAGGCTCATCTTATTAGGTTGTTATGGCCTGGAAATTGTTCGGTTCAAAAAAGCCCTCTCCAGAACCCCCCATGCGTCTCGCAGATGGGGTTCGGCAAACAATACTGAACTCGCTCGGGATTCACTCCCTTCCTATAATGCCCCAAGCGGCTCAACAGGCTTTTCAATTGGCAACGAACCCCAAAGCCGAGGCGCACGACTACATCGAGGTCATCGAAGCCGATGAAGGCCTCTCGGCTCGAGTACTGAAGATAGCCAACTCCGTTTTCTATGACCGTGGAGGTGGAAGCAAAACGATCGCGGATGCCGTCAACGTCGTTGGCATCTCGGAGCTCAAGGGCCTGCTCAATGCGACTGCACTTTCGAACGTGTTCCCACTGCGTCACCCCATGCGTCGCCAACTGTGGGCGCACGACGTTGCAACTGCAATCACCGCGCGACTCGTCTGTCGTAACCTGCTCCCCTCTTGCACCGACCAGGCGTTTTTAGCGGGGCTCATGCACGACATCGGAAAGCTTCTCTTACTTCAACGTCACACCGACACCTACGACAAGCTCGTGAAGCGTGGATTGGCTGATGGCCTCGAGTCGGTCAAAGCTGAGGCGCTCGAATATCCGTTCGATCACACCGAGGTAGGACACCTGATCGGTGAACGTTGGAATTTCTCGGCTGAACTCATCACGGTCATCAGAAATCACCATCAACCCTGGAGCGATATCCCGCAGCAATCGCTCACGGCGATCGTGAAGGCAAGTAACATTCTCACTCACGTCTTGGAATTGGCTGGTGCTGGTGAATCCCCATCGATGCGTCGCATTTATGAGCCGCTTCTTCCCGAAGCATGGGAGTTCCTGCGCGTCTCGTCCTCTATGCAGCGCTCACTTTCCGAAGAGGTCAATCGGTGCTTTGAGCATGAGTTCGAACTCTTTGCGTCGTGGGGCAACGGGTGACAACTCTCTTGCTGTGCATCATCGCAATGCTTTTGGTAATCATCGGCGCCAACGTCAGAGCCCTCCGAAGGATTGAGCGGCGTTTGAAGACTCCGCTCCCCTTGCAACCTGAAAGCCTGCTCGATTCATTCACGACGAAGATGCCGATCATGGGCCGACTCATCGATGAGATCGTACGCGAGCTAAATTCCCTCGTTCAATCCGAAGAGGACCACCGTACCCGATACAAGATCCTGACAGACAATGCGGCGGCGGCTGTCATGCTCCACGAAGCTGACGGTACGATTAATTGGTGCAGCCCGTTTACTGAGGTGCTCACCGGATTTCCACTCTCCGCGATCTACAAAGACCGAACTTCGTTCCTGAAGGCGAACGTACACGAAGACGACAAGGAGTTGATAGAACGAGCCCTCGCTATTGTTTCGACCGGCGAGCCTTTCCAGTGCCGATACCGCTTTTACCACAAATCTGGGATGACGTTGTGGCTAGAGACCAGAACGGTTCCGATCTTCGACTCTGAATCGAATCAATACGCTGCGCTCTCGATCACGCTTGATGTCACTGCGAGCGTCATCAATCAGATGCAGATCGAAGAACGTAACCGAGACCTGCACGAATTTACCTATATGATCTCTCATGATCTCAAGGCGCCGATCTCTACCATCAAGGGAATGCTCGGCATTCTCGAGGAAGAACAGCTCGGCGCGCGCGTTCCTGAGTGCAAAGAGCCTTTCGACTACATAGCTAAAGCTACCACCCGACTCGAGCAGTTGGTGGAAGGGGTCTTGGAGCTCGCGAGAATATCGTCCAGCGAGCGAACTCTCGACCGTGTGGACACCGACGCCGTCCTGGCTGATATCAGGGACGATTACAGACTTCAGTTCGCTCAAGCAGGTGCGCAACTCGACATAGCTCCCCAGCTGCCCCCAATTCTCGGAAATCGCACACAGCTCTATCAGATACTCGGAAACCTCGTAGGCAATGCCCTCAAGTACCGCTCTCCGGACCGGCAATTGATAGTAACAGTCGCAGCTCGCAGCACTACCTCTCGCAGAAAGGTGGGCCTCACGGTCATTGACACGGGGAGAGGCATCTCTCCTGACAAACTGGATCTCATCTTCAAGCCCTTCAATAGAGCCGGGGAAGAATCGATACAAGGAACAGGGGTCGGCCTTGCATGTGTCAAACGACTTATAGAGAAAGTCGGAGGGTCTCTATCAGTTGAAAGCGTCGAAGGGGTCGGAACCACCTTCTTCCTGGAACTGCGTCGCGCACCGGAGCTATAACCTCACCCGCTCGAATTACGCGAGAACTATACATTATTTCAAGCACATCCTCTGCTGCGGCGCACCATATGCAGGCGACGATCTCGTCAAACTTCGCTACGAACCTGGTATTAACAGGCTACTCTTCTTCTATGCCCATCAACTCAAGCTCACCGGTAACAGATCTTTGACCGCAGCCACCAACTCCACTGCGTCGACAGGTTTCGCCAGATGTCGCTTGAACCCCGCTTGTAAGACGCGCATCCGATCCTCCTCTCGAGCAAACGCAGTCACCGCTATCGCCGGAGGCACCCCGAAATCGACCGCGCTGCCGTTCATGTCCTTGAGCAAGGAATAGCCGTCTTTACCCGGCATACTGATATCACTGACCACCACGTCAGGCTTGAATCCTCTCAAACTTTGGAGTGCCTCATCCGCACCCGAGGCAACCATCACAGAGGCCTTGTGATCTTCGAGGATTCTGCTGAGAAGCTCTCGTGAGTCTGCTTCATCGTCCACGATGAGGACCTTTATCCCCTCGAGGCAACCATCATCGATCTGTCGCGGAAGAGCCTCGAACGCCACCGATTGGGCATCTGTACAGCATGGTAGCGATACACTGAAGCGAGACCCCTTTCCCTTGCCCTCACTGAAGGCCTCGACTTCTCCACCATGCAGTTCGATCAGGTGCTTGACGATCGACAACCCCAACCCGAGCCCACCGTGTTTTCGGATCGAGCTCGGGTCACCTTGGCTATAGCGATCGAATATCCGATTCATGAAATCAGCCTCGATTCCCTCACCACTATCTGAGACCGTGACGGTAACCGTCGCTCCTTCTATCAGGGAACTGACTACAACCCGCCCCCCCGGCGACGTGAACTTTATGGCGTTGCTTATGAGATTCCCGAGGACCTGCTGGAGCCGAGCTGAATCGCCGTTGACGATGGCTTTCTCTCCAGCCTCATGCGCCAGGACAACCCCTTTCTCTTGCGCTATCAGTGTCATACTGTTTACGGTGCCCTGGACAACCTCTTCCAGATCGAGAGGGCGCACATCCAGCTTCACTTTGCCCGAGTTTATTCGATTTATATCGAGCAGATCCGAGATGAGTTGAGCTTGCAAGCGAGTGTTTTTGTCGATTACATCGAGTGCTTGTCGCACACTTTGCGCGTCGAGAGTGCCCTTCTTGAGCATCTGGACCCATCCGAGAATCGCGTGAAGGGGCGCGCGCAATTCATGAGAAAGCATCGCCACGAACTGATCCTTGGAGCCATTGGCTTTCTCGGCTTCACTTCTCGCGGTTCGCTCGCTTTCGAGTATCGCCTCCCGCTCTTCCAGAAAGCATCTCTGATCATGGACGTCGGTGCACGATCCAACCCAACGATGGATAGTTCCTCGCGAATCCCATGTCGGCGTAGCTCTCGTGATGAACCACCGATAGACACCACCCCTTCTATAGCGCAGACGACATTCTTGTTGAAACGGCTGACCTCTCGTCAGACTTGCCTGCCATGTCTGCCGAATCTCCTCTCGCTCGGCGGGATGCACGAAATGAGTCCATCCATAGTGCAGACTCTCCCTGACAGTCGTACCCGTGTACTCCAACCATCCTTTATTGAAGTATTCCCCTCGCCCATCCGGCAAAAAGCTCCACACTAGTTGAGGAATCGTATCTGCCAAGCTACGAAACTTCGTCTCGCTCGCCTGCAACGCCAACTCTGCCACTCTCCGCGCGGTAATGTCTATCAGCACTCCATCCCAGGTTACCAAGCCATCTCTGGCGTGCAGTTCGGGGGCCGCTCGGCACAACAGCCACCGAATCTCCCCAGTCATCGTACGAATTCGAAACTGTACCTCGAGGACCTTACCTGTTCGGCGAGACTGCTGCTCTGCTCGAAAGAGCACCTCGCGATCTTCTTCGAGTATTCTGTCGTAGAATGAGCACGGAGCGGCCATCAGAGACTGTGCACTGTATCCGATCAACTCCTCGACACCAGCACTCACGTACAACAGAGACGAACGCCCATCAGGCCCATCAACCGATTGATAGATCGCCCCGTTCGGAAGGTTATCTCCGAGCATGCGGATCTTCTCCGAGAGGGTTCTGCGCTCGTGAATATCCGCTACTACCAGGAGCCATTGGATCCGACTACCGTCTCCCAGCCTGATCGGTACTCCTTGAATATGGAACCACCTTAACTCCCCGTGCGGTTGAACAGGCACGCGGAACTCCTCATTGACTGGGGCAAGATCTCTTGACGCGCTCTCCCAAGCTTCACCGAGGTTTATCGCCTCCTTTGGCTTCAGTATCTCAAACCACGCATGCCCCCGCAGAGCCGCCCGCGGAATCCCCGTGAGTTCGCGGATATGACGATTTCCATAACGAATATGCCCCGTGGCGTTTGTGACCAAGATGCCAAGTGGGGCTACCTCTGCGAGCGCCTCGAATGTGCCTCGCGATTCCCTCAAAGCTTGCCCCGTCAGTTTTAGGTTGGTGATATCCATAATCACGCCACTAAAGCGCGCCCCCACGCCATGAGCATCCGAAATCACACGACCTACCGAAAGAATCCATCTCATACCTTTACTGGGATGAAGTCTGAATTCTGCCCTGTATTTTCCGGTTTTGAGGGCAAACCCATGCCGGCGACGAACGGAATCCACATCCTCCGGATGTATCGCTGCAAGGAAATTGTCGTAGGTCGGTTGCAGATCGAGCGGCATATGCAACACCTCGCGGAAGGACGCTGACCAGAAACGTTGTCCTGTCTTTAAGTCCACGTCCCAAGACCCGACCCCAGCACTACGCTGAGAGAAGGCGAGCCTCTCCTCACTATCCCTGTACATCTTGTAACTCCGATCGGCACCAAGCAATGCACCACGAAGCACTGCCGCATACACCGTTGCCGCCACGAACACTGCGGATACCTCAACGACAGCTTGACTGGTAAAATGTTCCCCTGGGATGAAGGAATATCCGAATACGAGACCTAAGCAGGCAGAGATCAAGCCCGATAGCCAACCCCACAATAACGAAGAAACGGCAACGGCGGGAAGAAAGAACAGCAGGGGACTACCAGGAAGAATCACATGCCCGATGAGTATCCGCATTCCGAACATGACGGAGCTGAGCAATAGCGCACCCCCCATGGCGGCCCACACTGAGACATGCAATCTCACAGTCTTCCACAGAATACGATTGAGACGCTCACTCAACGCTTTCAAGGGCATAAGGCTCCAGAGCGCATAAAATCCTAGATAGGCAGAGAAAGAGTGGCTGATTCGGCTGTTCATGGCGTGCTTGTATTCCGAAATGTTTCTCATAGGGCAGGCATCTTCAGCCTTGCCATGAGCCTGTTTTCTGCACTGGCCCCCTTCGCTCTGCGTTCTAATCGATCAAAGAGCAGGATACTGACTCTCCTAGCGCCCGGCGAAAAGCCTCCACAGGCATTTTCATCCTCGTAGCGTGACCAAGATCATAGTATTCAACCAAACTACGTTATGGGTCAAGCGTCTCACTACGTCTATGTACTGCGCTGTGTTCAGAGACATACCCCAGTTACTGTGCGGTATTTACTCTAAAAATGACATTTCGGTCTGACTGCTGGTTTGCGCGCGCCCTCATCCACGAACGCTGCATAGAACTTGAACTCTCCGCGAGGGTGTATGCACTCACAGAAAATAAAACGAGTCGATAGCATTTAGAGCCATGAAGGAACATGTATGAGCACAAAGGACCGAAGGGAGGGACAAGACGCCGAAAAGCTCAAGAAGCTCGGGTTCGAATTAGAAGCACCTGTGGACGACTACAGCTCTCAACCCGATTCGGGAAGCCGCATGGGTGGTACCCGCGGACGCCAGGAATATGGCATTGAGGGAGACATAGCTTCAGAGAAGGATCAGCAAGTCGAGTCCGAAGAACTTCAAGACACACGGTCACTCGAAGGAGTAACTGTCGAGGCGATCGGGATATCCGAGTTCAGTGAGGAAGCTACGCATGGTGCTGAGGGATTCGAACGCGCTGCTCGAGAGGAACATCATCAACGCATCCCAGACGACTATTTGGAGAGCTTGGTCCGAGAGCGGCTCGAGCATCACGAGCGTATCGACGCCCATTCTATATGCGTCACTGTGGTGCACCCTGGCATTATTGTCCTGGCCGGAGATGTGCATTCGCATTCGGAGAACTTACGAGTAGTCGAGGTGGTTTCAGCTATACCGGGTGTCGAGGCGATAGACAATCAACTGCATGTTAGGGGGGCGGGTTTCTAGGGAGGCACGCCGAACCTGGGCTTACAGATAAAGAGCGGGTTGATCTCGCCTTGTTGCCCTAATCTGGACTTACCCTCTCTCTAGAACTTCAGCTAACTCGATCCGGCGCAAATTCCAAGAACGTCAGGATCTCGTGCACAATCGCCGTTACTTCAGGAGCCCACGTGCGAGGATCGCTACGCATCGAGGTAATACCGTTTAACAGCAACTTGGTGGCATAGCGCGCCCCGGTCCTAGCGGATTCGACGATTATCGCCTCCTCCGCCGTGTCGTAGAGGAACGTGGCGATATCTCCGCCGCTGACGTGCGCCTGCTGCACATAAGCGCGAGATAGCGGATCTGCTAACCCTGCCACAAAATGTAGGTCCGGCGTAACCCCAGCTATAAATCGCTCGCTCGCAACGGTCGCATGCACGTACCCAACAAAGAGCTGACGGAGACACTCTTCCTCTCGCTCTGCTAACTCCGTCCCATTACTCTCGGGATATCGAGCTTTGAATTCGTCCCCACACACACTCCACAAATTCACACCTCTAAATTCCGCGCGCACAAGGTCGGCTGTCCTGACCGACGAGAGCCACTTAGAGCTTTGCAGGATATCGTCTGACAGCAAAAATGAAGACATCTCCCTACTTTTCGCTGAGGCCCACTGAGCCAGAGCGCGCTGCTCCCCGATGCAACGAGCGCAACTCATGACGTTTCGCCCACCCGGAATTTTCGAGTCGCGACCACACGCCGAAAAAGCGCCGTCACATCGAAGCTGCACTACGTCGGCGCCACTTTTGAGCAGATAATTAGCGATCAGGTACAACACACCAGCTTCACTGTGCGCGAGACCGTAGGGGGAAAAAAGCGCAAGCTTCATAGAGCAACCACCGAGATAGGCCGTTTCGTTTCGGGATTACGATACACAAGATAGTACTCAGTATCGCTGCGACGAGCGCGAGCGCCCAGACAGAGCCTCTCCGCTCGCAACAAACCGAAGATACACTCATGCGGAGCTGCTTCCTTGAACAGCGCTTCGTCCAAAGGCACCTCGATTGAGGATTCAGGAGCGAGAGTACCAACATGGATTGGAACTTCGCGGCCGAGCGCTACGCGGAACAGCTCTGGCTTGACGATCTCAGCACCTGCATTGATCATAACGAGCGACGAGGTCACGTGCGACTCTTGTACCGCTATCCCCATAATACCCGAGGGCTTCGTCACGAGACTCTGGTCCTCTTCGTCCTCCGAAGCTTGCGGCTCCTCGTCCGCATGCCGGAAGGCTGCCACCGAGTACAGAGCAGAGGACTGAGGAGATACGAGCTCGACAGCCGCTTGAGAAGCGCGCAGATTGACCCTCCCTTGAGAACACGAGAGCTGGATCTCCAAACCGAACAGCCCTGATGCCTCTCCTCGCAAGGAGGGGAAGGCATCCTCCAGCCGCACTCCATCGGGCTGACCCAACCGACCACCATCGAGCATGACCGAGCGCCGCTCGATTCCCTTACCAAAGAGGGTCAGCATGCACGAGATCGAATACGGCCCGCTTGTAACTCCTGCAGACGGGAAAAAATGAACTCTCGATTTTATCGCTGCCGTGGAGAAGCAAAATGCGAGGGCTTTTACACTGTTCGACGATGCACTATCCATCACACCCTCCCTACCACGATGTTACACAGCGAAAGATGTCGTGCTCCGGTGCTTCACCGGGGATACGCTCGAAAACCTGACACGTAAATAAAGTCTGATGTCGAGCACTCAATCGGATGTACGACTGAAGCGGCCCCTTCTCCCAAGCTTTGTCATCGGCATCAGCTAGCAGCTCACCCTCGAGAGCTAGTACCTTGCAGCCGTTTGGAGCGAGCGTGAGGTTCCACTCCGGCGAGCGGTTTCCGTAAAACATGCGTAGGGTGACCTGCGCAGTCTCGAGCCCCGCATTCACCAAAGCAACCAGGTGCTCTCTCTGACCACCGACTATCAAGGGAATAAAGCAACTCTCTCGGGAGCGCACAACGGTCGGAGAACGCGACAGCGATACGTGCTGCTGGATCGCATGGCGACAGACGTGTCGTGAGTGCGCAGGAGAGGTGATTGCCAGGTGTCCGTGACGAACCCCACCCTGCATCTTGAGAGATCCAATGAACGGCTCGAGCTCGATGACTCCGACCTGATCAGCCGGGAACTCGACTTCGACCGAGTTCACCCGCACGCCATCGACATCATAAATCTCGAGGAGAGACGTCGAACGGCCCTCGTGCCCAAGACCATCACCCGGGGCCACCAATAAGGTGGTCGAGAAAAACGGTTCTCCCGCTATCCAAAAATGGCTCGTGACATCAGAAGCGCTCATTGAGGCTCGCTCTCCTACGCTAGACACTCCGGATCCGCCAGATGAACGGCGGTTACCAGACCCGAACGTAGCAGAAAAACCTCTGTTTTACACCCCTCAAAGGGCTACGGCACGATCTGTATCTCCGGACCAGATGTAATAACAGGCGAGCTCTTGTCTGTAGAGGGCCCCGCCACCTCGGGCGCTCTCGTTACCGCCTCCTTCTTCGAGCCTCTGGCGTTAGGATTTTCTACCTGAAGCTCTGGCAATGCGGCCGAAGGAGATGAGGGCACCATGGCTCTGCTCGGCATGGCCCACTCAGACTCCTCCATCTCCCATCGCTTGCGCTGCGTGTCGTACAAATTGGCCGGAACGGTGGTGTGGCCCAAATGTCGAACCGGAATGCGCTCAAGTGCTCCGGGCAATGTGCCTCCTCGCAAGAGCTTGGTAAGCTCCCTCGTCTTGGTCATCTCCACACTACCGGCGGAGAGCACCAACGACGATGACGGATCGACCAAGCGAGCATTCAAATACACCCGCTCCGGAGAGGTAACATAGGTACCCACCACCACCGCAGCGAGGTTCCGCTCGGGACGAACCGCACGTACGTCACGGGAGAGCGCGAACTCACCCGAGGTATCTAGAAACTGCAGTGCGTCAGTATGGCGCAACTCAATCACGTCGAACCCCTTCATGGCGAGTTCGCTCATAAGCTGCTCTCCGACCATTCGTCCGAAGGTGGAGCTCGAATAGAGGTCATCGATATTGACGAACGTGGTAACGCCGATCGGACCTGGCGCCGAGCCTCGATAGTAGCGGTCTATCTGATCGGCCAGCAGCGCCGTTTTGAAGCGCCCCGGCCCATAATTGTCGTATTCCTTAGTAGGAACCGGCCAATACGCCGGCATATCGTCGTAGCGCGGGCTGCATCCGAGCGCCGCGCCTAGAATAACGACGCCTACCAGCGATAGCGGGTGGCATACTCTTTGAACTCTCAGTACTCTTGAGACGAGTGTTTTGGCCTTAACCGCAAGAACACTCAGACAAGATCGAGTAACCATAGTAACCTCGTGCAGATAGCCTTTCTCCGGAGCGTGGGATTCCGAATGAGCACCTTCAAGCATGTCATTCTATTGACGCTAACCACCCTGCTTTCGGGGTGCGCCCTTCTGGAAAGCCACGTAGGCGAGTCTTGCAAGACTCGTGCTTACGTCAGGACCGACCTCGAAGCCTTCATAAATCAAAGGTTTAACCTCGATAGCCCGGTACGCATGGGCATAATTCCCTTCGTTACCCAGGCAAACCTTTCCGCTTACGACATGGAATCCTCTGGACTCGGCAACAAGCTTGCCTGGGCCGTGCACCGCGAACTACTGGGTAGCGAGGTGTTTCCGATTGTGGAGGTGCTGAACCGACAAGACTGGCCCGGAAAGAAAGAGGAGTTCTTTACCGGCAATTTTGGAGCTATCACGGCCGCCCGCGATGCCAAGTACGATCTCGTGATGGTTGGCTACCTCGAGCCCCTTCACCGCTTGGATACCTGGATCATTCATACCAAGGTAATTGAGGTCGAGGCAGGGGTCACCCTCTGGTACGGGACCTCTACGGCATCGACTCAACGCGCCGACATGTTGGAGGTAAGCAGCTCTATCGGGTTGACAGACCGCAGGCCAGACCTTCTGCACACGACCCCCCTCTTGCAGGAGTCGGCGAGATGCATCGCGTACGATATGTTACACGATCCTGAGGTAGACTGACGCACAGCTCACGTTCTCCAACCTGGCCGTCAAGAACTCTGGCGAACCCAAGCAATCTTCTTCTATAGTGTCCTCATTAGCCGATAATCGAGGACGCTTATGCCTTTACGCCGTACCCTACTCGCTGTGGTATTCGCCATCTGCTCGGTCCAGAGCACGGATGCGCAGCCCAAAAGCAATGACAACGAAATCCTCCTCTCGGCCTCGCTCTTCCGACCTATCAATTCGGGCGCGGGATCGTTCAACGCAGATGCTGTCTATAGCTACCACTTCGACGATCCGACATGGGAGCTCGGTCTGAGGCAGAGCTTTACCTACACCTTCAGTGAGGAGCAGTCGGATGTTTGGAATGCAGTGACCGCCCCACTTCTGCGTTACAACATCCTTACAGACACCATCTTCGGCATCCCAAGGCGTGACGAATTCGTTCCATTTATTGGCGGCCTGCTCGGAGCAGTGTGGAATGACAACGACATTACCGGAACTACCGGACCTGAGGCTGGCCTACGCTGGTACGCGCGTGAATCTACCTTCCTTCTGGTTTCGTACCGCTACGAGTGGTTCTTCGAGTCACTCGACACCGCCGATAACTCCCAGAGCGCCAACCACGTGGTGGCGTTGGGAATCGGATTCAACTGGGGTGGCCGAAATCGGGCTACGGGTCCTTAGGGCAGCAAGGCAAAACCTCTCCCTGCTGCGCAAGCGGACCTTACCTTGTTTACCTAACGTGTACGTCCCCGGGTAGCGCGAGGACCGCTCTTGATTGCGGCCGCTGTCTTCTTCTTGGGAGCACTCTTAGTGGCTTTTCCCTTTGTGATTGTCGATCGCTTCGGGCTCGCACTTTTTTTCGTGGCGCCTCTCTTTGTCGCAGGCTTTTTGGTTGCAACTTTCGTCACCGCCCCTGCCTTCTTTGTCGATCGCTTCGCGCCTGATGACTTTTCGGCGCTGCGCTTTGCGCCGCCTCGCAACTCGTCCAGCGCCACAAGGACCTCCTCTGCGTGCCCCTCTGGTTTCACTGAATCAAATACGCGTACCACCTTGCCTACACCGTCGATCACGAAGGTCTTACGGAAGATCCCCTTGAAGCTACGTCCCATGAATTTTTTGTCGCCATATGCTCCATACGACTGGGCGACCGCGAACGACTCGTCCGACAACAGCGGAACCGAGAGTCCGTGCTTCGTGCAAAATTTCGCTTTCGATGCGTCTGTGCCACCAGAGATGCCAAATACACGGGCGTTGCGAGCCTGAAATGCTTTGAGGTACGCAGAGAACTCTTTGGCTTCTATCGTGCAACCGGGGGTGTCATCCTTGGGATAGAAGTACAAAACGGTATATTCGCTGCGCTTGCCGCCTATGTTGTGGGATGCGCCATCTTTGTCAGTCAACGTAAATGTGGGAGCCGTATCTCCTTCTTTGATGCTGGCCATAGGTAACTTTTATCTCCTGTATCTAAGGAAGCGAGGCGCTCTCCTGAAAGACTAGTAACGCGACGTCTCTCAAAGGGCAATGAGGAATCAGGCACTTACTCTGCCGAGCAGCTAATATGTCACATTAGTCCACTGACACCTCATACCCAGAGGGGGCAGATTTTTTAGACTCGCGCCTACCCGAATTTTCGTTATTCACAGACCTCCGACATGTCTGACCAACAAACACAACCTGCGCCACGAGTTCAGGCGGCCACTACTATCGACGCTTCTGCCAATCCTACGCCAAAGTTTCCAGATGGGGTCGCCCCCGCTATCGACAAAGCCACAGTACGCCGATCCATCCTCAAACAGCTGATTGAGGGACCCACTCATCAGGCTGCAAACGCCACAGCCGCCAACGAGCTTCACGGCCAAGACCCGGCAGCAGTGGATCCTGTCGCAGAGACAGTAAAAAGCTCCGAACAATCATTGACCTCACCCGGCCAAACTGAGTCTCCTACCGGCCCCAGCAACGAACTGCCTATCGATGAAGGGGGTGCGCTTCTTCGCAGCGCTCCGAGCCACATGAGCGAACTTCTCATGCAAGTAGGTGCGAGCCTGCGGCGAGTACCTGGAGTGGGCGCCTGCCTCGTTCTTGCGGAAAAAGCTCTTAATTATGTGGTCTTAATAGTTAGGCAGCCCCGTGAGGCTCACCGCGGTAGAGAGGGCATAGCCACAGATAACCTCTTACTCGAGAGCCAACCCCGCGATTTTGGACCATCCTCACAGGCGGGTTTTGGGAACACGCTCCACCTACTCAGTGACAAACCCGTTTCGAACTCTCTTGAAGCGTCAAAGAACCTGCACGAATCGATCATAAAGGCTTCCCGCGACCTCGGACAGGCTGCTCTGCGAGAGGACCAACAAGAGCAGCGCGAGGAACTCGACCGCCGCGCGTTGGACGAGGCTAAAGCGCGCGAGGCTGCTCAGGTAGTTCGAGCGATAGACAACCTGAGTGGCTCGGCTAACGGAGAAACTCAAACGATTATTAACGGACTGAGTGGGCCCTTTTCCCTCTCGGTTGAACAAGCGATAAGCTTGGCGCGAGATGCGGAGCGCCGAGAGACCGGACGAAACGAGCAACAGATACTGAGCAATCAACAGATACAGCTCCACTCTCACTCAGCCGATACCCGAACCAACCCAATCACCGATCCTGCAAGCGCTAAGAAATCGAGCCGTGCCGCCTAAGAAACCAAGGCAAAACCCCTCCCTGCTGGGAAAGCGGACGTTGGGCTTTACCTCGCTTCCCGAGCTTGCGCACGCCACCTAGAGCCTTTCTTTTTTGCGTCTGATGCTCTATCTGTTCTGTATGGAGAAACCACCCTTGGAGCTCATTCACGAGCTTCCACAGATCGCACCGTGCGAGCACATAGCAGGCAACGAGAAGTTTATTCGTAAGGCGCTCGCGATCCAAGCGACTCACCTGACACCGAGTGGGGCATCACTCGTGGACATAACGCTCGACTTGGAAGACGGGGCTCCTGTTGGTGACGAGGAGGCCGCACGACAGCTCTTCGTATCGTTGCTTACATCTCCTGAAAATACGCTGAAACAAGCCGGAGTTCGTATTCATCCTCCAGGCTCTCAGGATTTCGCGCGCGATTTAGAAGTTATCGTCGAAGGTGCTGGAAACGACGTGGCGTACATCACCATCCCCAAGGTCCGGAGCCCTCGCGAAGTTCGCTGGGCATTGGGCGTCATTCAGTATCACCTTCGGAAACAAGGGATACGCAGAACGATACCGCTCCACCTCTTGATTGAGACCCCAGAGTCTCTTTCGTGTCTTTCTGAGCTGGCCTCCATCGACGAGGTGCAAACCCTCGACTTTGGACTGATGGATTTCATCTCACACCTCGGCGGAGCGATACCATCACCTTGCATGCGTAGTCCCGAACAGTTCGATCACAACCTCCTGCGTAAAGTTAAAGAGGAGATTGCCCTCGCGGCGCTGTGCGCTAACAAGGTGCCTTCGCACAACGTGACGGTAGACGTGCGGCGTCCCGACCAAGCCTACCAGGACGCCCACAGAGCTCGCACAGAGTTCGGTTTTCTGCGGATGTGGAGCATTCACCCCGACCAAATAGAGCGAATAATTCACGCTATGACGCCTAGCTCTGTGGAGGTAGCCGAAGCTCGCGAGATCCTCACCGCTGCGCAAGCGAAACAGTGGGGGCCGATAGAGCACAATGGGCGGCTGCACGATCGTGCTTCGTACCGGTATTACTATGGGATCCTCGTGCGAAGTGGGGATGTGGGGTTACCTTGATTGCCTGAGGAAGCCAGGTAAAACCTACCTGTAGCGAGAAAGTGGAGATTAGGTTACTGCTCTAAGGCCCTTATTCGACTCGCGGTACGCCGCTCTGCTTGATTTAGCGGCTGTGGCATATAAAATGAAGGGTATGACCGATGACGCTACCTTCTTGGGTACTGCATCCCGCAATCCCTCCTCAACCGATTCTGACACCCCCTCTGCTACCACAGGGACAACAGGCGCTACTGAACAAGCACCAAAATTTCCTGCGATGGAATCCGAGCGTCGCACGCCATCACCGCAACCGAGCTACGAAGAGATTCGACGTATTATCACCGCAAGCGGGGGCATCTTTGTAGGGATCGAGGAGCTCGCTCGGCATGATAACTCTATTAGAATAGACACTCCGCCACCTCTGCCTCCTGCCTGCACCACTGACTTTCTTCAATCACGCCACCCTCTACGGGAAGACCTCATCGCCAGCCATGTGATTCTGGGACTGGACTTCGAGCCAGATACCAAAACGCTCGCGTGGTACATGATCGACCGCGGCACCGGAGGCACTACCGATATAATTCCCGGCTCTCTTGGACCGGATGGCAAGGGACTTCCAGGTCACCTTCAAGACCAGCTTCTCAAAGAAGGCGATATGTGGCTTTCGGTACGCGAGGTCAGCCTTGTCCCTCCAGTACATAGTTTTCCTATCGAGCGCGTCCTCAATCACGCCATCCGCGTGCACCTTCAGAGCGGGAACCCCCTTGAAACAGCACCCTTTTTCAATATCTGGGCACGGACCGGAGACACTGAAAGAGGTACACTCAACAGCAGGGCTCTGTTAGGAATGGCTAAAAGGCAGGGCATCCTCAATCAGTGCATTACGCGCGGAAGTTTCGCGTCCCGCCAGGTAGGGCTCCTCGGAGAATGGAAATTCCCGGACTCTGGTACGAGCATCTCACTCGACGCGGGCGCTACTCGGAGAAGCCGATAGGCAAGCGAGGTAAAACCAGCTCGTAGTCTCACGGTCAATCACTCAATATACTTTACGATGGCGGTCGATGAACCGCCATTCACAAGCGAGGACGCGAAGGACAATCAGTGGCAGCGTGCTCGTCGATTACTTCGCACGTGGAGCATAGTCGTAGACTACCCGACCTATTGTGGGGATTTACCCTTGAACCTCATGCATGAGTGGCCTACCCGCCTCGAAGTCCGATACACTACTCAATGTGGTGGTGGCTATCTGAGCCAAAGCTTCGGTTGTCAGAAACGCTTGATGTGCTGTGACCAATACGTTCGGAAAGGTGAGCAATCGAGCAAGCGTATCGTCGAGTAACACTCGATCCGAGAGATCGAAGAAAAACACCCCCTCCTCTTCCTCGTAGACGTCGAGCCCTGCCGCTCCGATCTTACCCGTTTTCAAACCCTCAATGAGGGCTTTGGTATCGATCAGCCCACCTCGGCCCGTGTTGATCAACATGACCCCCGACTTCATCTGTTTGATGGCGCTCTCATCGATGATGTGGTGCGTTTCGGGTCGCAAAGGCACGTGCAGCGAGATCACATCGGAGCTTCGATACAGGTCGTCAAGCGACACATACTGCACACCGCACTCGTTCACGAGACCTTCATCGCGCACGACATCGTACGCCAGAACACGACAGCCGAGGCCGCGCATGACGGTCGCAAAGACTGCCCCTATTTTGCCGGTGCCGACAACCCCTACGGTCTTTCCGAAGAGGTCGAATCCGACTAACCCCTCCAACGAAAAGTTGAGCTCTCTCACTCGTTGGTACGACCTGTGAATCTTGCGATTAAGCGCGAGGACGAGGCACAAAGCATGCTCGGCCACGGCATGCGGCGAGTACGCTGGCACTCGAACAACCCGCACCCCGAACTCCTTACAGGCGCTCAGGTCGACATGATTGAATCCTGCCGACCGAAGAGCAATCAACTTCAATCCTTCACCGGCGAGAGTTTGGACGACCTCACGCGATACGACGTCGTTTACGAATGCGCAGATAGTTGGACACCCCTGCCCCAAGAGGGCCGTCTTCGGAGTAAGTCGTGCTTCGATGAACGATATCTCGTGGGGCTGCCGGAGCTTCGCATTCTGCTCCTCGAAGACCTTCCGTTCGAACTTATGCGTATCAAAGAAGCATATCTTCATTACATCTCCTCGATTCCAATGAAAGCTTCAGCATCGATAGCACGTAACGCGCGCACGACCGGCGATCTACATCAGCACCCGGCACCTCATCCCTCGGACGAACCCGAGTCGTCTTTCAGTGTGAGCTGCAACCGTTCGTTATATCCAACCGTATCGAGCACCGACTCGATTGCGTTCTTCGGCAATCCGTGCTCTCGCGCTAGCATGTCGAAGCGCTTTCGCTCCACATACTCCGCTATGACTTGGTCGGCGAACTCTGGGTAAAGCTCACGCACCTTTTGAACGTTCACCTCGGTACGTTTGACCTTACTCACTGCACAGGTGCCGTGCGGACCATCGTAGGGAGGAGCCCCGTCGATCAGTTTCTGGCGAATCGCCTCCTTAAGCTTCTGCTCTCGCGCGGCAAAGAACGCCAATTCGTGCGCTATGGAGGACGTAAGCTCATATCGCTGACCGCACACGCTGGCATACTCCTGCATAAGGAACGGAAGGTCCGCCGTCAACTCACTCTTTACCCGCTCCTCGAGCTGCGCAAGGTACTCGTAGAGATACACCGACACCTCTGCATCCAGTCGGGCGTATTTGATCTGCTCGTCGCCTAACGGACGAAGCGACCAATCGCTCACCTGTTGCTCCTTGCTCAATTCCATTCCAAGCAAGAGCTTGCAGCAGGTTCGCAAGGTATGATTCGGCAGATCTGGTCTCAATTCGCGCGACATCGAAAGGGTGTCTCGGATCCCCTTCACCTTGATGTCGAAGCGCGCGAATTGTCGCTCCTCGAACGAGGCGTTGTGGGCCACGATCAACGGAGTCGCTGCACTCATGACCGGCTCGAGGGGAGTCGGCGCGCCTGTCGCTAAAACGTCAACGAGCACAACCCGTCGTTTCGAGGGTATGCCTATCTGAATAAGGCACAACTGCTCGTTACCGGTCTGCCAACCGCTTGTCTCGGTATCGACCGCCAAAACAGGCTCTTCTCGAAGATCTGCTGCCGCTCGGGTCAGCTCCTCGAGTGTTCGAACCCACTCGAAATCGTATAAAGGCTCGACGTACATGAACTTCCCTTTGGAACCCTTTTTCTTGCCACGGGCAGGTTCCGCCGCACTTCCCTTGGCGAGCGCTTCCGGACTTGCTAACCTCCGCCAGTACCATGCGTGTCGCTCGCGTAAACTGAAAAGAATCCGCCTGCTACCACGCGTGTGCTCGGGTCGAGAATATGCCGGACTTATCCCTAAAGGAAGCAGTATAATCAAGCGGTGCATACCCCTTGTAACGTTGAAAAATTCCTGTATGACGCGATTTGTTTTTAGACTAGTACTCCCCTGGCTCATCACCGTCGGAGCTCTCTACCTCGCATTCAGGGGCGTCGAGTGGGAGCTACTGATAGCGCACCTTAAAGGTGTAAAGATAGGATCCCTTGTCGGAGCCTTTGTCCTGACAACGCTCTCGTATTTCCTACGCTCAGCTCGTTGGCCCCACCTATTCCCCGATCCGAAGATCTCGATCCTGTCGTCCTGGAGAGTGCTCATTCTCGGTTTCTTCATGAACAACATACTACCCGCACGGGCTGGGGAGTTAGTGCGCGCGCACATCGGCGGCAAAGTTTCTGGGGAATCCCGCACCTTGGTGCTCGCGACTATCGCCTCCGAACGTCTCGCCGACGGCTTGACGATCAGCGTGATGTTCGCGGGAATAATCCTCCTTTTCGGGACAGGTCACCTCGACCCCTACTACGCGCGTAATCTGCTGTATGTAGCCTACCTCTTCGGCTTGATCGCCTTAGGAGTGGTGTCGGTGTTATGGATGAGAACACCTCTTTTCAATGTTGCAGACGCGCTTGCCCGTCGACTCGACACCAGAGCATCGACTTATACGCTCCAGAAGATGCGCACGTTCGTAGAGGGCTTGAGTCCTCTCTGCTCACCCAGACGAGCACTGATCATTACCTTGTGGTCTGCCGTGATTTGGACGGTAGAACTCGGGGTCTTTTACTCAGTGTCCAGGGCCTTTGGAACCTCCTTGCCCCTCTCCGCTACGGTGCTTTTCCTTGTCGCGGTGAACTTCAGTTCTCTCGTTCCTGCCGCACCCGGAGGTTTCGGCGTGATCGAGCTGGTGGCCAAGAATGTCCTGCTGTCTGTAGGAGTAGCGAGCGGCGAACTGGCGCTCAGTATGGTGTTGACACAACACGTCATCCAGTACGCCGTAGTCGGCATACCCGGCGCATTCCTCCTAACTACCATCCGTTCGCAGGTTCGGGGCATGACGGTTCGGGAAAGCCAAGGATTCAGCGTTACTGCCGGTAGAGCTGCAGAGGCCTAGCAGGCTGCGGAAAGATGCCCTTCTGCTGCGAATTCGATCTTTTGGTGCTGGCCAAAGATTAAGAATACACAAGAATCGTCTCTGATATACCTGCGGTTTTTTCGCAGCCTGCTAGCTCTCGAGTTTGAGAATCTCGGTATCTCCGAAGTACTCCTCTCGTTCGGAGGCATTGACGGCGCGCAAGCGCTCGATCATGTCGGCCATACGCTTGGCATCACTCTTAATTGCCGCGAGTGCTCCGACATACTTCGAGTCATCCTTCGGCAGTTGCTCCAAAAGATAGCAATTGAGCAAGATAGCTGACAGCGGTTGTCCAAGTTGATGTGCAGCTGTGCCGGCGAGCTGCCCCACCGCCAGCTGTCGCTCTTGAGCGATCAGACGCTCCTGCATGAGCTTCAGCTCTTCGTTCTTTTGACGGAGCGCAACATTGAGATCGCGCATCCGCAGCAGCGCCTTTACCCGCGCTTGAAGCTCCTGATAGTTGAACGGCTTGGTTATGTAATCGTCGACCCCCTCTTCGAGCGCCATGACCTTGTCGCGGATCGTGTCTCGAGCCGTTAACATGAGAACAGGCACGAACTCTCCCCCGAGGTCGTGTTTCAATCGATGACACACCTCGACCCCTGTCAATGCGGGCATCATGTAATCGGCTATCACCAGATCAGGCAGCTCGCGTTCACACTCGGCAACGGCTTCTTGGCCATCTGCCACGACTATCGGCTGGTGACCGAGAATCGAGATGACACTCGCGACGATAATGCGAGTATCGGGATCATCGTCTGCAATGAGAATTCGTCGTTCCTGTTCCATGGCACCATCAGGTCGGAGGTTAGGGAAGCGATGCGAGACCCCACCCGTACGTTACCGATTAGGATTACCGAGAGGCGCTAAAAGGACCTATTTTTTTACATTCAGCCCGCCTAAGAGCTCCTCTCGTAGAATCGGATCCGTCTCCAGAAGTAACTGAAGAAACTGCTGCATATCAGCTTGTTGCCCCGGATCCCCCTCGACTTTGGAAGCGATGGATTCGGTGAAAAACTGAAGCGCCTGTTGTTCAGAGGCGAAGGTCTGCTTGGCCAACGTGGGATCCAGCAGCTCCTGTGTTGGAGCCGCTTTCTTTTCGGGCCAAGCCGCGTCGACAACTATTGGTTTTTTCTGACCTTTGGTGGCTGGAATGACTTTTTTCAAACGCTTTACCATGATACCCCTCAAGAATTCCCTAGCCGTGTTATGTTGTCCATGATGATGTCGTGACGTGAAATCGCCGCCGCACGCAAAAGTTCTTGTAAAATCAAATTTTTATCACTGCCTTCGTCGATCTCCAAAGCCGCCATATTGTTCCTAACGGCGGCATCTTCGGGGTGCCGGGCAAGATACCACTTATACCACTCTCGGGCTTGTTCCGGTTTCCCCTGCGCATCGAGGACCAAGGCGAGATTCGCTGCTGCTTTATCATACTCTTCATCTGCCATATACGCCTCCCTGAAAAAGTGCTCGGCGCGATCCCATTCACCTCGTAAGAACGCCACACACCCCTGTCCGTCGAGCGCCGCTGCCAGGGGCGCTACATCGTACGCCAACGAAAACGATGCCTCCGCCTCATCCAAACGCCTATCTCTGAGCAAGAGGGTTCCCTGATCTACCAGCTCGAGCGCTTGTTGGTGCCGCGCCTCTGGAATGGGGCTCTTGAGCGCACATCCTGCTAGGAGAAGCAGACTCGCCATCACTACAACCCCCATCCCGTAACGTGCCACGAGGAGACGCCAATCCCTGCCCTTTCTACCTATCATGCTCATAACGCTAGTCCCTCCAGCAAAGCAGATCTCTCCGCATCACCCTGAACGTCAATTTCCCCCTCGAGTGATAACTCAAGGTGTGGAGCTATCTCTTCGTGGGCAAGTACCGGAATCCGCGCACCTCTGATCCACAAGATATCTCGGAGATACGCCCGCGATCGCTTTGAACACACCATCACTACACCGCTCGATACCGCCTGCGTGGCTCGCTCGTAAATCATGTCGATCACATCACTCGACACCAGCGACGACGTCTCTTCCGCACGGGCTAGCGTTAGATCGAGTAGAGGGCCGAGGGCTACGGCTCGAATAGCGCCCTGCGTCGAGACACTAGCGCTCACTACTGGCGCGAGCGCACTGCGTACCTCTGCTAGGAGAGCCCTCTCACTCAATCCTTTACCACGCTCGGCAACTGTTTGAAGCACGATATCAATATGGCGAGTGGTAACGCCTTCTCGCAAAAGATGTCGCAAAAGACCCGTCACCTGAGTAAGCGACAGCACCGTCGGAATAACCCCCGAGACGAGCTCAGGAACCTGTCGTTCAACATAATCCAGGGCACGTCGAGATGCACCGTCGTCAATCAGATCCACCCTATATTCGTCGATGGCGCAGCGAACGTGCGACCCGAGTTTCTCCCACACCTCCTCTGGTACCGCATCTTGTTCTCTTAGCACCTCCATTCCGCGGACCATGATGCGATATCCACACCCCTCGTCATGCCAAAGGGTCAGAGCAGGCCTCTGAATAACGAGTCCCCACTTGGTGAACGCATACTCGCGGAAGCCTTCCAAGCCCTTCACCACATCAGCGAGCACGGGGATTTGTGATGCTGCTTGTTTGGAGATCTCGATGTGCAACGCCTGCGGGAGACTCGGTTCGAAAGCCTCATCAGCCTCGTGATTCACCGAGGCCTCTGGGTCATTTCGTCTCATGAGCAGGGATATCAGCAGGGAACACCCAACTACGAAGAGTGCGAGATGCGGCATTCCCGGCAAGCAGGCCAATACCAGCGCAGCAAACCCGACGAATGCGCGCGCAACGGTGAACTGTCCGATCTGCGAAAGGAGATCGCTCGAGAGACTGGAAACATCGTCCACCTGCACACGCGTAACGACGAGTCCGGCCGCAACCGAGTTCAGCAGGGACGGAATCTGCGAAAGCAATCCATCACCGATGGTCAATACGGTATACCTCCGAGCGGCAACATCGAGGTCGAGGTCGTGGACGAGCAGGCCTATCAACAAACCGCCACAGATGTTCACGAAGGTTACGACGAGTCCCGCAACTGCGTCTCCTTTCACGAACTTCATGGCTCCATCCAATGCGCCATAAAATCGCGACTCGCTCTGTACATCGTTCCTCTTGCGACGCGCCGCTTCGGGGTCCAGGATACCGCTGCGAATCTCTGCGTCTATCGCCATCTGCTTGCCGGGCATTGCATCGAGCGTGAATCGCGCTGCTACCTCGGCAACACGTTCAGCCCCCTTCGCAACAACGATAAACTGTATCAAAGTAATGAGAAGAAAGAGCACAAACCCAACGACGATATTGCCTTGAATCACAATTGAACCGAAGGCCTCGACCGCCTTCCCCGCATGTCCGGTTCCCAGCACGGCTCGAGTAGTGGCCAGATTGAGGGAGAGCCTGAACAGGGTCGCCATGAGAAGCAGAGACGGTAACGCCGCTATGCGCAACGGATCCTTGATGTGCAGTGCGCCGATCACCAGCAGCAACGCAAAGAGAAGATTTGCAACTTGCAGCACATCGAGTGCCATGGGTGGCAGAGGGATGAGCATACACCCCACAGTACCGATGAAGCAGAGCGGTACGATCAACTCTTTGGCACTCACGTTGACTATCTTCATTCCATGTATCCCCTAGCACACACGCCGCCTGCGGTCGTTGTTGGTGGGAAGAGTGGCGCGCTCACGCGCCACCCTCGCGACGTCCGCCTTAGCCGACTCGGATATTTCGAATTGGTGCCATCTCAGTCTCGTGCTTCGACCGAGAGATGTTGGATTCCATGGATACCAGCTGCATAATCAGCTGGATCTCCATCTGCTTGTTGAGCAATCCAGGGATATCCGTCAATCCGCCCACCCCCGTAAATCCGCTCGCTGCGGCGCTGGCTGCAGAAGCGGCGACGGAGAACACCTTCTCCGCAGCCGCTGAGAGGCCCGAGCTGCCGCGAGGTTGAGGTGCGAATCGAAGCGCACTCGAGCCCTCGAGCATCAAAGCGGCCGATCCCCCTTGAAGTGGTGAGAAATTAGAAACATTAGACATACTATCTCTCCTTGACATACCACCGCTCTACGTTTCGCTCCTGACGAATACGCGCGATGGATCTCTGTAGAGATAATCGGCTACTCTCCTGGAAAGTTGCTTGCTCACAGAACTTCTACAATTTTGACCACGATTCCACCCTCGCGGACCTCCAGTTCGCCTACCGCCAACTGCGAATGGCCGACGCGGAGATAGGTTCGAATAGGATGAGCAGCTTCTACTTCGAGTTCGCTTCCCGGCTGCAATGCGAGGAGATCCTCGAATGCCATTTCTAGCTCTCCCAAATCGAGCCTGATCCCGGGCGACCAGGTCGCTTCCTCATCGAATTGCTCATCAACACGCATCTTCATTATCCCTCCTCGTACATCCACAATCGTCGCACTAACTCCGCGCTCGACTAGTACGAGGCGAATTTCGGAACACTTCAATTCAATCCCAGGCCGCACCTCCGAATGACCAGGAAGAGACGCGCACAAGGCGATTCTAAGCGTGCGTAAATCCTGCAAAGACTCAGTGCCTCTCGGCATAATCTGCCATTCACCCGCAACTCCGACCCACACAGTCGCAGCTCCGAGTCGAACGCCTCTCAACCTCCACTCGGGAGAGACGACATCCTCCTCGGCCATGAGAAGGTTAGAGGGCTCCTCTTGGCCGAGGAAACGCGACACTGCCTGTGCGCTCCGCAGCCGGGCCACAATACTTGCCAAGGGTGTGTCACTCGCCACGACCTCCTGAATATGAACGGCGACACCGTTTCCGCTACCATCACGCAGGACACTCCATCCTCTAAGCGGCGCTGGCTCCGAATGCGCGCACACGACGGGCCTTTCAGAAACTGGCGAAATCACAGTCTGCGCTATGTCTCTGACCAGCGCCGCGAAATCCGCCTCCTCTCTGAGCGATTCGATGTTGGAGATCGACAAGCGGCTCATCACTTTCTCGGCAACGGCTGACTAGGATTCGAGATACATCGGGACAACGCCTCGAGGGGCGAAAGCCGTGACAACTCTCCCAGAACGGCACGCACGCTATCCTTGACACTTTCCGGAAGGGGAAGTGACTCGAGATCCAACTCCTCCGCAAAGCACGCCGACGCGATCATCTCGCTCCACGCTCGGCTGGTCGCCGTCGACTCCTCAGATATCTGCGCCTGTGTGTCACTATTCTTCATGCGACTCCACCGGAAGCGAGAAGCGCGTCCGCTTTCTTCGCGTGCGACGACGCACTGCAATCACCCCGACCGTTCCACACACGAACGATCCCATAGCCGCGTAGGCGATCTGCAGTGATAGCCATTTCGGCAATTCAGGCCCCAGCGCCTCTGACGAAACAACGGGAGCAGTAACGGATGGGGCAACTAATGCCACAACGGAAGGCTCGTCCTGCTCTGCCACAGAGCCGGAGTTACGCGCCGCGATGCTCCTCAAGACAGTCACACTTCCTGCGGGGAGACCGGCCGCCCCGGAAACCAAGGCGCTGACTTCCTCGTCCTTTACGGCGAATCGATCGTCGATTACCAATAGTACCGATCCTGTGCCGCCAGCATCCCGTTTTCGACCGAGCAGGGGATCGTGTTCCGGAAGGTTTACGTGCACATGTGCCTCCAAGACACCTCCCAACGAATTGAGGGTATCCTCAATCGATTGTGCAACCGCTCGTTGATAGGAAAACCACTGTTCCTCGCGACTCGGGACCAGACCGCCTTTAGCTGCCTTGGGCCCCTTACCTCCACGAGCCGACAACACACGATGAGAGTCCAAGAATGCGAGCGCAGACACCGAACTTTCCCGCGGAACGGCGATGGCCCAACGTCCATCTGACTGCACTACCTTGGTTGGTATGATGGCTGTGCCGCTGAAGCGACTGATGACCCGATTGGCTTCACTCTCAGAGAGGTCATGGAGAATCTGTTCGTCACACGCACTCAGAAGAAAGATACTGAGTATCAAGATGTATTTCAGCGCACTGCGTGAAAGCACTGCGCCAATTCCGCCCTTACATCGCTGGCGCGACGGCGTTCTCTTCGACGATCTTCTCTCGTAACAGCTCCAATGCCCTATCATGCAGCCTCGACACCCACGATTTCGACAGCCCTGAATGCGACCTGGCTATCTCGGTAAAATTCCGGTCGTTGAAATAATACTGCTCGATGATAGTTCGCTCTTTCTCGGGCAAAGTTGCTACCAAGTGTCGGATTTTTTTTGATTCACGCTTGAAATTGAGAAGGGTTTCAGGATTGTCGGGGGACTCTTCGAGCTCCTGCTCTTGGTCGACCGCTGCGCTTGCGAGTTTGAACGCAGTAGCGCTTTTAGTAAGATACGCAAGTGCTGCTACGCGCTTGGCCTCTCGGCGCTTTTCGTCAGGATCGAGGCGTTCGAGCTCCGACTCTCGGAGTTCCTGCGCGCTTTCGAGTGATTTCAACGTGCGGTACGCATGTCGAGAAATCTCGCACGAGTTTCGAATGTGGTCGATGACCGCCCCTCGAATGCGAAGAAAGGCGTAGGCTCGGAACTCGTAACCCCGCTTGGGATCGAAGCGTTCGGCCGCCTCGACCAATCCGAGGAAGCCGGCGGACATGAAATCCTCCTTGAGCGTCAGAGGCAGAGCCATCGAACGCATCAAGTGGCCAACCACCAGATCAACGTATTTCTGATATTCGTGCACGAGCGCATGCTGCTCGACAAGTGAGCTCGATGTCGCCCTCTGAGAGCCCTTTACCCGAGCTCTACCTCGCTCCGTACCTGTTCCTTTCGTCTTAGTAGGCATGCTTCCGCTCTCCTTAGAATTCAGAAAAGTATTCGGTACGGCGTTCGAAATGTTTCGTGTTCGGGTAAAAATTCCCTGAATTCCCGGTAATACTGTCTTCTTGTCAACCTTTTGCGTCTCAAATAGCACGTTTGAGATCCGCCTACTCCCCCTAAACAGCTGTTACACATAGCCAACTTCGAATCCGCTCACCTTCACGGGCACGCTCACTACACTTTTCCGACTGGTTAAGCTTTACCTCGCTTCTGTAGGTTCGTGTTTTCTCTGGAGGAAGCGCTAATCAGACCAGCAATTTCGGCCGCTTAGCTTTACTACCAATGGTTTTATCAGTAGGCTCGCCCCCAAACGGTATGGAAGTTATTCTGCTATGAGCTATCCGAGTACAAGACTCCGCCGCCTCCGCCGCACCAGCTTTCTGCGCGATATGGTGCGCGAGACACACGTGCATGTAGAGAATCTGATCGCCCCCATCTTTGTTGTACCTGGAGACAAGGTGCGCCGAGAGATCTCTTCGATGCCGGGACAGTTCCAATTGAGTGTAGACAGCACTGTGGAACACGTCTCGCACCTTGCAGATCTCGGTATCCGCTCTGTTCTTCTTTTTGCCATCCCCGAATTCAAGGACGAGGTGGGGTCGTCCGCTTGGCATTCCCACGGGATTATTCCGCAAGCCGTCAAAGCCATCAAGAAGGCCGCCCCACACATGGTTGTAATTACCGACCTGTGCTTTTGCGAATACACGTCTCACGGACACTGTGGGATCATGAAAGATGGGGAGCTTCAGAACGACGAAACCCTTGAGAACCTCCTACTCCAAGCCCTCGTACATGCCGAGGCAGGGGTCGACATGCTCGCGCCAAGCGGAATGTTGGATGGAACGATCAGCACGCTGCGTCGAGGACTCGACGGAAAGGGCTTCACTCAGATGCCCCTTATGAGCTACGCGGCCAAGTTTGCCTCCTCTTTTTATGGACCGTTCCGCGAAGCCGTGCAATCAGCACCTGAGTACGGCGACCGCAAGACGTATCAGATGGATGCTGCCAACATCAACGAAGCGCTCAGAGAAGTAGCGCTCGACATCGCCGAAGGGGCGGACATCGTCATGGTGAAACCGGGACTGGCGTTCCTGGACGTGGTGCGCGCCGTCAAGGAGCGCTTCCAGATGCCGACTGCCGTGTACAACGTGAGCGGCGAGTACGCGATGGTCAAAGCGGCTGCCCGTAACGGATGGATCGACGAGACGCGTGTGATGATCGAAACCCTCACGTCCATGAAGCGCGCAGGGGCAGACCTTATCATCACCTACTTCGCCGAAGCCTTTGCGGAACTCGAGCAGCGTTAACACCACGAGTATTATTTTCGCGGTGTTAGGCAACCTTGAAGCTCTGGATTCGTGCCCTAAAAATGATGTATGAGAGTCACAACCTAGAGGAGAAACATGCAACATAACTCAACCGCACTCCGTCACGATTGGTCTCCCGAAGAGGCTCTAGCGCTCTACTCGCAAGCCTTTCCTGATCTTATCTTCCGAGCGCAAACGGTACACCGCGAAAACTTCGATCCTCTCGAAGTGCAACGTTCGACGCTGCTCTCGGTCAAGACCGGCGGATGTCCCGAAAATTGCAAGTACTGCCCACAGTCGGCTCACTACGACACTGGCGTTCAGCGTCACTCGGTACTTCCAGTTGACGTGGTCCGTGCTAAAGCAGTCGAAGCTAAAGAGGCTGGCTCTACCCGTTTCTGTATGGGCGCAGCATGGAGAGAGGTAAAAGACGGGAAGGATTTCGACGCTATCCTGGAGCTGGTGCGCGAAGTACGGGGCGTTGGCCTCGAAGTATGCTGCACACTCGGTATGCTCACGGAATCTCAAGCCGCACGGCTCCAAGAAGCTGGCTGCTATGCCTACAACCACAACCTCGACACCTCTCCCGACTACTACGGCGAGATAATCTCGACACGCGTGTACGAAGACCGCCTGCGCACCCTCGAAAACGTTCGCAAGGCAGGTATGACGGTTTGTTGCGGTGGAATCGTCGGTATGGGTGAGTCCATTCAGGATCGCTTGGGCCTCTTGGTGCAGTTGGCGAACCAACCGATCCATCCGGAGAGCGTCCCCCTTAATATGTTAGTAAAGGTCGAGGGCACCCCACTCGCCGACCAGAAGGACGTCGATCCCTTTGAATTCGTGCGCCTGGTAGCTACCGCTCGTATCATGATGCCGACCTCGATGGTGCGCCTCTCGGCAGGTCGCACACAGATGTCGGACGAGATGCAGGCTTTGTGCTTCGTTGCTGGAGCGAACTCACTTTTTGCAGGCGAGAAGCTTCTGACCACCCCGAACCCCGGGGAGGATCACGACGGTCAGCTCATGACCCGCCTTGGCATGCGGTTTCGCGAATTCAAGACTAGTGAAGCATCGATTGCGGCATAAGCTAACTACGCAAAAGATTCCGAGAGCAGTAGTCTGTTTACCTCGAAGCAGCTCGTTTCCATCGACCTTTCGCGAGCTAATACTCGGGCTACTGTATCGTATGGCGCAACTTCTAGGCCATGGCACAGATCTGGCTGGTTAGGCTATCTAAAGAGATACTACGGCTCGCCTACTAGTTTTTGGGATAGATCAGACGGTATGACATGAGGACCTTACGTATTAGAGACCCGCAAGCCCCCTCTCGTGAGACAAAAATTGCCACGCGTACGAGTCTCCGCGACTGTTCGTCACGGCTGCGTCGAATAACCCGCACGACTACGATCGTGTACACGATAATCTGGGCTCTGCTTTCGTGCTTCTCCACTCCCGTACAAGCCGACGTAGCCGACCGCGGATTTCAGATTGGACTTACTGATGCAACAAGCCCTGAAGTGGTTCGAGAGCTCCGGGAAGACTGGGGCATTAACCTCGTACGCATTCAGGTCGGCGACAACAATAACATGGACGGCACCGTGGGGCAGGCGTATCTCGACATGATGGAGAGAGCCTTTGCTGTGGTCGACTCCAAACTACCACTCTTCGCTGAGAACAATATCAGGGTGGTCTTTTCACTCTATTCGCCACCTGGCGGATTTCTGACCCGCACGAAAATAGCTCACCATGCCATGTTCTCGCAGCCGGAGCTTCAACAAGATTTCATCAAGATGTGGGAGACCATCATCGATCGCTACGGGAACAATCCTGCCATCTATGCATTTGACCTCTCCAACGAGCCAGCAGAGAACAAGAAAGCTGTTTGCGGTACCTGCAAGACGTGGGCCGAACTCGTACCCGATGTGGTGAACGCCATTCGTGCCAAGAGCCCCGCCGTGCGCATTATCGTAAAAGCTGCCTATGCGAATGCAGCGAAATTGGGAGAGCTACCGATCTTGAACGATCCGTTGGTGATCTACAATTACCACGCCTATCCCTTCACACGTTACCAGCACAGCGGTCTCAATCAGACCGAGAAGGTCATTTCGCGTCCATCTAAGCAGGCAGTGCAGCAGGCGACGTACGGCAGGCTGCGGGGCTTCTTCACGAAGTGGAATGCCTCATACAGGAAAGGACTGGTGAACTCCCCGACCCCTACCATCAATGTCGGAGAGGTCACTGTGTCATCCTGCGCGCAAGATGCCGCAGTCTTCCTTGATGACATGCTCGCTACGATCGAGGGCACCTTCGATACGATTGATGGTGACATGCTCAGAGAGAGTTGCAAAGCTTTGAAGAGGAACGCTCGCGCGAAGTGCACCAAGAAAGCCAAAGCTCTCAAACGAAAATATCCTCTGATTAGTGCCATGAAGAAAGCTCATACGAGCTGGACCTACCATGCTTTCAACGATGCCACCGTATGGGATCCTAGGTACATGTGCTCTGCGACAAATGAATTCGTCATCTCACCCAGCATCACCGATCGCGAACTAGTACTGAGGGGATACTTCTCCCGAAATATCCGCTGAGTGATTGAGTTATGGTGTGTGAGCTCCTGCAAAATCCTGAAAAAGTCCCCCGGCTCTTCCGTATTACTACCTACGGGTGTGTGACTATTTTGGCATATTTCCTGTGCATCCACTTCATTGGTGTGGAGTCGATGCGCTACAGCGACGAGGTAACGCACGCCAGAGTGATCCAAGAGGGCCTCGATTCCGGAGCATGGTTTCGGCTAACGCTCGACGGAGTCCCCTACTACAACAAGCCACCGTTCAAGATGTGGCTGACACGGCTGGTCATCGCTCTTTTTGGCGAAGGTAACCTTCAGTTCCGCCTCGTTGACGGCATCGCAACAATGGGAACGGTCCTGCTGACAATGCTCGTCGCTTTTCGTCTATTTCGCTCGCATCTGGCTGCCGTGTTGTCCGGGCTCCTGTTGCTGGGAAGCTGGGATTTTCTCGTCGAGAGCCGCAACAACCAGGGGACACAAGACGCCATGCTCCTTTTCCTCATTACTGCGTCGATGGCGTTAGGCTGGATCCTACTCCGACAGGCCCTGGCTAGAGAAAAGGCAGTGGTTCGAAGCTCGGTGGTCGGGCTGGCAGTACCCCTTGGGTTAGCCATATCGACCAAGAGTTTGGCCGGTGGTCTTCCGATGCTCCTATTGCTGGTAGCACTCCTCGCTAACGTGCGCACTCAATTCGTGCCGTTCCTCGTCACGAATTGGAAGGCGTTACTCCTTGCAGCTTTCATCGTCGTGGCGATCCCGGGACTCTATTATGTTCCACTCTTTCTGCGGGAGTCGGACGCATGGGGTCACGTGTTTCATGGAGAGATCTATAACCGACTACTCGGCGAAGGCTACCACAATCAAGGGAGATGGGATCTTTACCTGGACGGAATATTCGTAAGACGATCGACCTTCCCCGTTGCTCTTACCCTACTGGGATGTGCGGTTGCTTTGGTGCACATGCTGCGTGGGAGAGATCGGATGGCGTGGGGCTTTCTGCTCTTGTGGATTATTCTCCCTCTCGCCCTCTATTCGTCGTTCAGCTCGCGGGTATTTCATTACATAGCACCGGTATTCCCACCTTTGGCTATCCTGTGCGGTCAGGGATTAGCTTGGGTAACCGCTATCGCACTAGGATTCATACGCAAGAGCACTGTGCCGCGAGCTGCGATGCTCTGTGTGTGCAGCGCCCTTGCGCTCCTTCCCTGCTATTACCTCATCGGCACCAATCTACGGTATACGATTAACTCGGTTTCCACCTCGGGTAAAAAGATAGATATCGAGAAGATCGCATCGAGCATCCAAGAGGCTCGAGCCCGTGGGCCGATCAGGGTGGTCTTGTTCGACATGCACAGTTTTCTCTCGGGGACGGGTAACCAACTGTGGCGCTTCAAATTTTACCTACATCTCATCCGTGACAACCTACGACATGAGTCACAGATAGAGCAGCTCCGTCACGAGACACATCTTCCTGGATCCTTATGGGTACTTGCACCGATTGAGCACAGGGACAAGCTCGTCGAAGTGAGCTCAGCGTGTGAGGTGCTTCCCTTTGTACACCCTGAAGGAAAGCGCAGCCATTACCGCAGCAAGGAACTACGACAAGGCCTCGGCAAGCCGCAATTCATCCTTGTTCGGTATCAGTGCTAACTCGTATCAAAAAGCTGCGACTGGATCGCAGAACGAAGATAGGCCTTGATAACGCGCAGTGACCTCACTATCCTTGGATATAACGATCGGGGCTTACTGTAGCCGAACCTACCCGTAGCGAGAAAAGAGGGGTAGAGTCGATATTTCCTACGCGCTACAGGCATCACAATAAAGGGAGTTCATGCAGGCATCACTTTGGGGCCACATAGCACTAGCACTACTTTTCACATTCCTGTTTGTGCTCCTCGGCGTATTCTTTTTCTACGTGATCATCGCAATTGTCAAAGGGGCGAGTTACGTACCAACCACCCGCTCACGGGTCAGGCGATTGATCTCTATCGCCGAGATATCGCCCGGGGAAAAGTTGCTCGATTTGGGGTCTGGCGATGGTCGCATTCTTTTCGCAGCTGCTAAGCGAGGCGCGATCTGCGTGGGAATAGAGATTAACCCTCTTTTGGTTTGGTACAGTGCGCTCCTCGCGAAATTGAAAGGAGCTCGTACTGTAACTATAATCCGCACCGATTTTTGGAACGTAAATATATCGGATATCGACATTCTGACAGTTTATCTCGTTCCTAGGTTTATACCGCAGTTGAAGGCGAAAGTATTCGCCGAGATGAAAAGCGGTAGTCGAGTCATCACCTCTGTGTACCACTTCCCCGATTGGGTTCCCGATAAACAAGAGGGCGGCATCTGTCTTTACAGGGTTCCCTAGGCAAGAGAGGCAAACCCTCCCGTCGCGAGAAAGTTGATCCTGGATTGCTCGCGCCAATGAGCCCCCTTTCCTCAAGTGCAGCCTATGCCGAGCCGACCCTCTTACTTGGTGCGAGCGTGAAACCCACTTTCCTTCTAGGGAAGCGAGGCTTTGCACTGCAGAACCGCTTAAAAACTTTTTATAGTAACGAGTAGGTAAACAAAAGGTTCGTCATCGCGAAGCGACGCTGACGCTTTTGGCCCTCTCGCCAGATAATTGATATGCCGCACAAGAAGACACGACTATCTGCAGTGACAGACTTTCTGAATTCGATAACCGAAAACTACTCAGCTGTAGTTCCGCTAGTCACTCTTGTGCTCGGGATCGGAATGATGAAATTTCTGCCAGAGAATACCTCAACCCCGATCTTCTCGAATGACGAGGTAGCTCGAAAGTTCTTCGAGCAGCATCAGATATCGCTATCGCCACAAGTACCGTTGCTCCTGGGAAGCGACAGTTGCGCTCCTTGCAACGCGCTCAGAACGCAGCTCACACAGGCAGGGATTAAGTTCATCGAGCAGAACCCAGTTGTGGACGTCCAGGTACAGCCCCTCCTGCAAGCGATACAAAACGCCACAGGAAACAAGGACCTACCCAAAGTGGTCATCGGCAGCAAGGTCGTCAAGCCGAACCTCCACGCCATAAAATCCGCGCTCAACGGCTAATTCTCGACACACCCACAACCCCATGATAACCTGCTGAAACGCCTAAAACTTCGAGGCTCCGTCGAGTTATCGGATGCCTGCACGGAAGCAAGCGCGTGTACAACGAACGATACCCGTAATCGTGGAGTCTGAATGTCCGCTGTCGCCGAAAAGAGAGAACGATATCCCGAGGTAACCCCACAGCCCAAGTATCCGGAGATAGAAGAGCGGATCCTTGCTCTATGGCGCGAGAGAGACACCTTCAAGCGCAGCGTAGAGATGAACCCGGTTGGCGAGCGCGGATCGCATGAGTACGTGTTCTTCGATGGACCTCCTTTTGCGAATGGACTCCCCCACTACGGACACCTCCTCACCGGTTTCATCAAAGACGTAGTGCCGCGCTACCAGACTATGCGTGGCAAGCACGTAGAGCGCCGTTTCGGATGGGACTGTCACGGCCTGCCGGCTGAGATGGAGGCGGAAAAAGAGCTCAAGATCTCCGGACGCCAACAGATAACCCAATACGGTATCGACAACTTCAACAACCATTGCCAAACCTCGGTGCTGCGATACACCAAGGAGTGGGAGCGCTACGTTACCAGACAAGCTCGTTGGGTGGACTTCTCAAACGACTACAAGACCATGGACATCTCTTACATGGAGTCGGTCATGTGGGCGTTCAAAAGGCTCTGGGAGAAAGGGCTGGTCTACGAAGGCTTCCGCGTCATGCCCTACTCGTGGGCATGCGAAACGCCGCTCTCGAACTTCGAAACGCGCATGGACAACTCCTATCGCGAGCGACAGGATCCAGCTCTAACAGTAGCGCTTTCCGCTCACGAAAAGAGCGACGGCCACGAGCTCAAGTTCCTGATCTGGACAACCACACCGTGGACCCTTCCGTCGAATCTCGCAGCAGCCGTTGGCCCTGAGATCGAGTACTCCGTCATCGAGCTGAACGACGTGCGCTACGTGCTCGCCTCCGCAGCAATCGCGCGGTACGAAAAGGAGCTCGCCGGACACCGTGTCGTAGGAACGATGCAAGGTTCAGATCTCGTAGGAAAAACCTACGAGCCGCTCTTCCCGTATTTCAAAGATACCCCGAACGCCTTCCGTATCCTTGCCGGAGATTTCGTATCGACGGAGGATGGTACTGGTATCGTTCACATGGCCCCCGGATTCGGTGAGGACGACCAGGTCGTATGCTCGGCCAACAACATCCCTACCCTCTGTCCAGTCGATGACACGGGTAAGTTCACCGCCGAGGTGAGTGACTACGTGGGGCAGCAGGTCTTCGATGCCAACAAGGTCATCATCAAGGACCTCAAAGCTCGCGGCGTCGTGCTACGTCACGAAACATACCTCCACAACTATCCACATTGCTGGAGAACGGACACGCCGATCATCTACAAGGCCTTGAGCTCATGGTACGTGAAGGTTTCGGCCTTCAAGGATCGCATGGTCGAGCTCAACCAGCAGATTCGCTGGATCCCGGAGCACATACGCGACGGCCAATTCGGTCGCTGGCTTGAGAACGCGCGCGATTGGTCCATCAGCCGCAACCGTTTCTGGGGCGCTCCTATCCCGTTGTGGAAGAGCGACGACCCACGCTATCCGCGCATCGACGTCTACGGCAGCCTGGACGAGATAGAGCGTGATTTCGGAGTGCGTCCGACCAATTTGCATCGGCCCTATATCGACCAACTCACCCGACCGAATCCCGACGACCCTACAGGGAAGAGCACTATGCGCCGCGTCGACGAGGTCCTCGACTGCTGGTTTGAATCGGGCTCGATGCCATTCGCACAAGTTCACTATCCGTTCGAGAATCGAGAGTGGTTCGACAATCACTTTCCCGCCGACTTCATCGTGGAGTATGTCGCACAGACGCGCGGATGGTTTTATACCCTGATGGTGCTGGGCACAGCCCTCTTCGACAAACCACCTTTCAAGAACTGTATCTGTCACGGTGTCGTGCTCGACGAGAACGGACAGAAGCTGAGTAAACGCCTGAAAAACTATCCAAGCCCCGAGGAGGTATGTAACACCTACGGTGCGGATGCTTTGCGTTGGTTCTTGATGTCATCGCCGATCGTGCGCGGAGCAGATCTCTTGATCGACAAAGAGGGAAAAGCAATTGGTGAGATCGTGCGCACCGTTCTGAACCCGATCTGGAACGCATATTACTTCTTCACTCTGTACGCGAATTCGGACGGAGTACAGGCCACCTTCGATACATCGTCAAAGATCGGAATCGATCGTTATATTCTGTCGAAGACCCACGACCTGGTCGTCGCGATACAGGACAAGCTCGACAATTATGACCTGCCGGGTGCATGTCAGACGTTGTTGCAATTTCTTGACTCGCTCAACAACTGGTACATCCGCCGCAGCCGCGAGCGCTTCTGGAAGAGCGAGCAGGACGCCGACAAAACCAGCGCATACAACACGCTCTATTCGGTTCTCACGACCGTGTGCAAGATTGCAGCGCCACTTCTGCCCCTCGTACTTGAGGAGGTGTACCGTGGGCTCACTGGCGAGGAGAGCGTGCACCTCACCCACTGGCCGGACGCGTCCCTCTTTCCGTCGCAGCCTGAGCTTGTGCGCGAGATGGACAAAGTGCGAGAGATCTGTTCTGCAGCGCTTTCGGTACGCGAGGCGCACAGCTTGCGTACTCGACTTCCGCTTCGCTCCTTGACGGTAGCCGGCAGCGGACTCGATGCCCTGCGTCCATATGCGTCAATCATCGCCGAAGAGCTGAACGTCAAGGAGGTGCACTTTACACCAACCTTTGAACAGTTCGGCTCGTTCCAGCTCCAGGTCAATCCCCGCGACCTCGGGCCGAAGCTCGGCGAATCGATGAAGCACGTTCTGGCGGCCACACGTAGTGGCGAATGGACCTTGAACACGGACGAGACCGTGACCGTCATAGGGCTCACCTTAGGGCCTAAAGAGTACACCTTGAAGCTCAAACTCAAGGAGGGAGTTGCGGGAGAGGCACTACCTGCCAACGATGCGCTCGTAGTGCTCGATGTGCACGTCACCCAGGATCTTCAAGATGAAGGGCTCGCTCGAGACCTCGTTCGTGCAGTGCAGCAAGCGCGAAAGAACGCCGGGCTTCACATCGCCGATCACATCTCACTCGCTTTGCAGGGATCGGAGAAGAACATCTCTGTCTTCAAGTCTCACGAGAGCTACGTAGCCGAGCAGGTGCTGGCGTCGAGTATCGCCTATGCCCCAGGCTCAAACGGCTGGCACTCCGAGAAAGCAATGGTGGGTGATTCCGAGGTGCAGGTCGCTCTTGTGCGAGCTTAGGGAAGCAGGGTGAAACCCGTCCCTGCTGCGAAAGCGGATGTGGGGTTGATATCCAAGTTATGCATTCAGCCAGCATGAAGCGTGTTGCTGCCTACAGCCCACCGCTCATTACGTCGAAGAGCCCTTTTGTGCCACTGGACCGGTAACGGACCTTCGTCCACGCCAGCTATGCACTACTGCCTGACCAATCGCCCTGAGATATCGACACGTTCGGAACCGGGAAGCCACCGTTCCGGGTTAATATCGATCCCGCCCCGTCGCGTGTAAAAACACCCGATCCACAGCTCAGATGGACTACACGCCTCGACTAGATCGAGGAACATGCGCTCGCAGCACTCTTCGTGAAAGCCTTGGTAGCTCCGGTGTGCGATTAAGTAACCCAGGAGCGAGGACCGATCCAGCTTGGCTCCTCGGTAACGAATCACCACACTGCCCCAGTCCGGCTGTGCTGTAACCGGACACAAGGAACGCAAGAGATTCGAATGCAACGTTTCGTGAACTATCTCCTCAGAGGCACGAAGCCTGACGGCTCCGTCCGCTGTATACGGTGCCTGATCGACCGACTCCCCTGGAAGCCCCTGAAAAGCGCATTGACTCCATCCATCGGGAAGGATAACCGACACCGCAACGGTATCGGTCCCAAGGCGTTGCTCCAGATGATGCGTAATCACATCCTCTACCTCGCGCGCCGAGCGATAGCGCGTGAAGTTCATACTCCCGAGGAATAGCTTGAGGCTCTTGGACTCGACGATCGACTCCGAGTGCGCCGCGTACTCTATCGTGGCGATACCGAGCTGTGGAACACCTTCCGCATCGAGCCACGAGAGCTCGTAGCAGCGCCAACGATCAATCCCCTCAAATGGGAGTGGAGTTCGGATGCCAAGCTGTATTCGCGACTGAGCTCGCTCGATCGGATAGATCAGCTCCGGGTCAAACACATCGCTGTAAGGGGTCTTCTTACCGAGAGGATTCGAATTCATTTATTTTCTCCACGTGAGGCTGTTGTTGATGCGGCGGTCATTTTTTCGGCCTCGACGACTTTGCCTTCGATGTGATCACGCATCCAGTTTGAATCCCACCAAGCCAAGGGCGACACTGGAACTCCCTGTACCCGCACCTCGTAGTGCAGATGATCACCTCCGGCCAAACCTGTCACACCGGTACGCCCAAGCTCTTGGCTGATCGAGACTCGTTCCCCCTTTTTGACCGCAATCGATGAGAGGTGCCCATAGAGCGACGATACACCGATTCCGTGATCGACGATAACGGTCTCGCCGTAGATACCGAGCTCTCCGACAAAAACAACCTCTCCAGCTTGTGCTGCTCCTACACGCGCCTGCTGCAGATCGGCGAGATCGATCCCAACATGGGTCGACCGCGACACTTCGGTGCCTTGATATCGATACACGCGATTCTCGGAGAATCCTGCCTTAGGTGCTGCGGCGAGCGGTCGCACGAATGCGCCGTTCCACAATCGTTGCGCGACGGGGCTCTCCTGTAGCGCTCTTTGAATCATGGCTTCATTGTGCATACGCAGCGTCTCGTTCACTAATTTGAAATCGCGTACGTCGTCGCCAGACACCCCCACGTCAGGTTGAATCCTACGCAAGGAGGCCACAAGCTCCGGCACCTTCGAATGAACGAACTGATCCCCAAGCTTCATGTCGACTTCAGGAAAGGACTTGGGCGCAATGCGGTGGTACAGGGCGCTCGTAACCTGGGTACCGAACTCGTCTTCAGCCAGAAGTTTGATGGTGTCGCTCTTGGCATCGAAGTTCGTCGGTATCGGAAACAGCGCCACGTACATATCAGCGGGGCCTTGAGATGACGGAGAAAACGCCGCTAGCGGGAAGGCCTTGAAGAATCGTCCTCCAACCTCCACTCCAACTCGCTCGAGCTTTCGGCCGACGAATCGGAAGACTGTGACCTCAGCGCCACCCACCGTTGCATTGTGCTGAATCGTGATGGGCTCGATTCGTCCCCGTCGAAAATCAACCGGAAGAGAGAGCGAAAGTTCGGCCGGGGATGTCCACATCCCGCGATCATCGGCCGACACGAGGATCTCCACTGCACCCTCCGTGAGCCCAAGCTTGCTCGAATCCACACGTACGGTCACATCGTCGGAGTATACCGCTTCGTCGGTATAGGACTTCTCGAGGAGCACTGTGCGTCGCTCTCCCTGAACAGCGGTTATCGTAACCCGTTCGAGCCCTGAGTCGGGATCACTAACTCGAATTCCTACCTCCCGAGCATCGGCTCCTAGCCCCTTTGGAACGCTCCCCCAAGCGATCACAGGAGGAGTGGCATCGAACATACCCGCTGGAACCTTTATTCGTTCCCTAAAGCGGGAGAGGCCGTACACCCCGCCGACTACTAGACCCGCAACTACTAGGATCCCTACCACAGAGGCCCTGCCGCGCGCATTCGAGTGGTGCTTACTACTTCGTGCCATATCGCCCTAATCTATCGAGAGTACTAGCCTATTAGCTGACAATCCCCAGCCTCACAACGGTATCAAGGTTTCCCTTCAAAGACCCGATTATAGCCGCTGGTGCTGTAGAGTACAGCCTCGCTTCCTATGGGGATGGGCCAAAATATGCATATCTGGAGGGGCAAGGGACGTCAGTGGGGTGGCGCCTCGACTGAGGCGGTCATAGCCACTCCCGCCTTCGTAGCGCTCGTTTTAACAGCAATAGAACTCATCGTCATCTCTTGGAAGGTGCTCTCCTTGCAAATGATCGCTAATCAAGCGGCACGAGATTATGCGGTCTGGGATGGATGCTCTGGAACCGGGCGGTGGAACGACTGTCGCACAAAGAATTCGAGTTCGGATTGGGTCTTGGAGTCTATAACCGACAAAATCATAAACACCGTGAGTAAAAAGCACGCGCTCAACATGACGACGGCCAATACACAAGTGACCGTTCGAACGGTTGGAGAGAACAACGCGCTCAACATGTGTGGCCAGCCAGTCTCTATACCTGGGACAGACGACGGGCGAGGCGATCTTTTTGAAATCACGATTATCCTCAAAAACGACATTCTTGGTCTTGGACTATTCAAATTCGATCTAGAGGGAAGGGCTACTGCCGTACTCGAAGCGTACGGCAAGTAGATACGCATACTATGCATCGGCGTCATAAAACCCGTCAAAAAGGTCAGATCCTCGTCGAGTTCATCCTCATAGCACCTGTATTACTCGCGATAGCCGGCGGCGCGCTCGAGATAGCGCGGTTCCTGCGCTTCAATCAGGTTGCGAGCGTCTTCAGTCAAGAGGCTGCAATGATGGCCTACCGTCAATGTTCGGACTTCTTCGTATTCACAAGCGCCGGCACGTTTGACAAGGCGGAGACAGAAAAGGCGATCAACGGGTGCCTGACAAATCTTCATAATACAATTCAGAACAGGCTTAATGATGCGTACCCAAGCACTGTGTCTTCAAATCCTCGGTTTTCCGTCGTGTTATCGGTGTATCGACTCGACCAAACCAGCGGCTCAGGAGTCGGCTTCTCGGAGCTGACACGTCTAGCGTATCCCAACTCAAGCTTGGAGATCTCTTCGCTGTACAATGTGAGCGGCGCCTCCATACGAAGGGATGGTGAAGGCCATGATGTGCTCAGCGATTCGGAGATAAGGGAGATGGAGCGAGTCGTAATAGCGGAAGTGGCGTATATGTATGTCCCTGCGATTCCGATCTACAAGCTCTTAATGGGCGACGTCGATCTTATGAAAACCAACGAGAGGTTTCGTGAAACGACGATACTCTGACGAGTCCGGATATATCCTGATTCTTGCGATATTCGTCGTGATGGGACTACTTGCCCTCACGATGCTCGCTATCGATCTCGGTAATCTGTACATCTGGAGAGTGCGTTTAGAGCGAGCTGCAAAGGCGGGTGTTTCCGCGGGGCTGGGATACCGTACACTTAAGGGGTGGCAAGCGATCTACGGCGGGGATAAACCAACGTACTCTGGAGAAACAGACCTCGATATCCCGGCATCGAGTGTCGGTTTGAGGCAACTAAAATCTCAGATGCAACGAACATTCGAAGAAACAATAAAGGCAACTAATTACTCCTCGGAATTTTCCTACACCGTAACCGCGGCAAACTATGATCTAAAGGCGGATCGAGCGACAATTTCAGTCGAACTGAAGGTACCTACCCTGTTGATCGGCCGCCTAGAGGTCTTCGGAATACCGATGCAGTGCACCTCCACCACCACTGAAGGCAAACCAGCTTGCATCATCAAAGCGGAGGGGACCGCTTCTCTAAATCCAGCGAATATCGTCTTGGCCCTCGACACCTCCGGCTCCATGGAGTGCGAAGTGGAAACCGACCCCAGTAATCCTCCACTACCGAATTGCGGATGCCGCTCAGATCCTGTCAATCCGTGCGGCTCGAACGGGAGAAGACGCATAATCTCCGAACTCAAAAAAGCAGTGATCGACTTTAGCAAGTACTTCAATCCCGTTAGGGACCGCATAGCGATCATACCGTTCAACTTGGGAGCGAGCAGGAGCTTCTCATTTATGGACGATGCAAGCCCTGCTAAGCCTCGCAGCTTTGGTGGCACTGAAACCGCCTATAACTCGTTCATGGCCACCATCGGTGATGAGAATGCAAACAACGGCCTAGTCCCCTTCGGCAACACCAATCCGTGCGATGCCTTCATTATGGCGGCCGATGAGATCAGAGCGCTTAGAGCCGATCCGACCATAGACGCACGGTCGGTGCGCCCTCAAGTCGTCTTTTTCACCGACGGAGCCCCGAATGCCATGCGCGGCACATTCATCAATGAGGACGGTTCCCGCCTGACGAACGCTAAGCCCTCTTCTGCGGCCCCGAATGACTGGTACCAATACTCAATCGAGTGGGACGACGGGAGCTTGTACCGCGCCCCAGGGCCGCTGTTCCACGCTTCCTATCCTCTCTTCAACAAAGGTATAGATACGGACGGATATCCGGTGGCTCCGGTCCCACCTACTCCGCCATCGACTGGCACACCAGTTCCAACACCGGAAGCAACTCCGACTCCCTCACCTACCCCCGCGCGATGCGGCGAGCCGTGGTACGAAAGACCTGATTTCCAGTTTGTAGGCTCTCTGAACGCCGCGGAACCAACGCCTGCTCCTTCCAGGGCCCCCGGCTGTCTGACTAACCTTGACTTCAACATCCCGCGAGCCTCGGGATACGGAGCGCGCAACGTCCCATTCAAAGCGACCGACAACAGCCTACACTTCACCGACCATCTGCCTTATTACTGTACGATCGAGGCGGCAGACCACATTCGACGAAGTCTCAAAGGCACCGTCTTCGCTGTAGGGCTGGGGAAGACGCCTCCCGCCTGTTTCCAGAATGATCCGCTCCAAGATTCAGACAATTCCTTTCTGAGAAAAGACAACTTCTTGAGTAGAGTTGCCTTTGATCCCATCAAGACGGTCAGCGGGCTGGCGACGTCCAGCTGTACGTATTACAGCCGCACGAATTTCCATATGCCCGACGGGGGCTCACTGGGCAGTAATACGGTAACTATCAATAGCTGTCCTGAGCACAGCTTGAATGGAAAATCCTTCAGGGTCGGATATAGTCCGCCTGGCACTACGGACTCTCAAGCCGGACCACCCAGAACTCCAGCGGATTTTGATCCTGGCACCGAAGGGGAGTACGTGGGTATCGACGATGCACAACGCCTTAAATTGGCCTTTGCACGAATAGCCAAGCAGATACTACTGCGTTTGAACAACTAAGAGCGCGTAACAAAAATATCCTCGTCGCGAGGCCACGCGAAAGGTCGAGGGGCAAGGATGCAGGCTCAAAAGGCGCGGAGACGTGCCCTCTGTGGCACGTTGA